>JAPOZD010000340.1 GCA_026706245.1 Alphaproteobacteria bacterium | reverse complement strand
TCATGGTGGGCGTGCTGTTCGTGCCGACCTCCATCGCCTTCTTCTGGCTGTGCATGTTCGGCGGCAACGCCATGTACATGGAGCTCATGGCCGAGGGCGGCGTGGGCACGGCCGGCATCGCCGAAATGGTCCGCGCATGGAATCTGCCGTCGGCCCTCTACGGCACCATAGACCGGCTGACCGAACTCGCCTTCCTGCAATGGATCATGGCGGCGCTCGCGACCCTGTTGCTGGCGACCTGGTTCATCACCTCGTCGGACTCCGGCACGCTCGTCATCACCACCATGCTGTCCATGGGCGACGACAACCCGCCGCAGCGCTTCCGCATCGTCTGGGGCCTGGGCGAGGGCTTCGTCGCCGGCGTGTTGCTGCTGGCCGGTGGCCTCAAGGCGCTCCAGACGGCCTCCATCGCCGCGGCCCTGCCGATCTCGGTCATCATGCTGTTCATGACCTACGGCCTCATCAAGTCGCTGTCGGAGGACAGCTCGGCCGTGTCGGCGGAGGGCAAGGCGGAACCGGCGCCCGCCTGACCACTCGAAACGGGCGGGGCGCCGCCGTTCCCGGACGGCGGCGCCCCGGCGCCGGAACAGCCGGGCCGGGCCTTCTTATACCAGCGGTCGTGAACCGAAACCGATTGCGGGGCCGTACCCACCGCCTGCCCTCGCGAAAGCGGGGGTCGCCCCGGACCCCCTTCGGCGTCACCCCGGCCGGAACGGAGCGAAGCGGAGTGTAGAGCCGGGGTCTCCCTGCGGCGTTGCGCCTGCCGGGAAAGGTCCCGGATCGGCGCTGACGCGCCGTCCGGGACGACGGCAAAGGCTCATGGGTTCTTTGCTTGTAGCCGCTGATATTACCCGGTCGCGTCTGCGAGCAGGCAGGCGTCGTCGAGCGGCGCGACCGGGGTCAGGTCGCGGTGATGCTGGTGCTCCGGCCGTTTGTGGCGGGTCAGCGCGTTGGAGACCGGGTTCAGGATCAGAGAGAAGATCGTGCGCGGCCAGGGCGACATGTTGATCGACGAGCCGTGCACCAGCGCGTCGCCGAAGATCAGCACCGTGCCGGGCGGCCCCTTGGCGGCGACCAGACCGCCTTCGGCCGCCAGACCGGCCACGGTCTCGTTGTCGACCACCCAGAGCGGATAGCTCGTCGTCTCGGTGTCCAGCACCGTCGGCGCGGCCCCGCGCTTGTGCGAGCCGCGGATGAAGACGATCGGCCCGTTGAACTCCGTCGCCTCGTCGAGCAGCACGTGAAGATTGAGCGCGAGCGGCTCCGGCACGCCGTCCTCGCCGTGATGGGTGGCGAAATCGTAATGCCATTGCCAGACGTCGCCCGAGAACGCCTCCTTGGCATTCACCTTGACCTGCTGGATGTAGAGGTCGTCGCCGAGAATCTGCCGGGCGGGCTCCACGAGCCGAGGATGGCGGACGAGACGGGCATAGACGTCGCTGCGTCGGTGCAGGGCCATGGCCGTGCGCACGGAATCGCTCCGCTTCTCCCGGAAGTTCTCCGGCCGGCGTTCGGCGAACAGGCGCGGCAGCTCCGCCTTCAGCGCTTCGACTTCTTCGGGCGAGAACAGCGACGGGAGAATGAGGAACCCGTCCTCCCGGAATTGCGTGAGCTCCCTGTCCGTCAACTTCATGAGATATTCCGCGGCCGGTAGGCGCCGGCATGCGCCGCGACCGGAAGGTTAGAGCACAATCCGCTGACCTGCCACCATCCTCGCAGCTGCCCGTCGTCCCGTCCTCCGCAAGCCGGCCGCATTTGTCGGCGGGGGCCCGGCTTGCTAGAAGGGCGGCCGATTTTCCTGGCCCGAGGGCACGCATGCGAATCCAGGCGAACACTATCCGTCCCGGCAATGTGATCGAGCATGACGGCAAGCAGTGCGTCGTCATCAAGATCGACCTGATCCTGCCCGGCAAGGGCAATGCCTTCATCGCCGTCGAAATGCGCGACCTGAAGACCGGCGTGAAGACCCAGGAGCGCTGGCGCACGGCGGACAGCGTGGAACGGCTGACGACGGAGGAGCGGCCCTGCCAGTTCCTCTATGCCGAGGCCGACGGTTACACCTTCATGGATAACGAGACCTACGACCAGTTCTCGCTCGACGCCGGCACGGTCGGCGACGGCGCGCCGTTCCTCCAGGACGGGCTGGAGGTCAAGGTGATGACGGTGGACGGCAGCCCGGTCGGCCTCGAACTGCCGACGCGGATTTCGCTCGAGGTCGTGGAGGCGGAGCCCGTGGTGAAGGGGCAGACGGCGTCTTCCTCCTACAAGCCGGCGCTGCTGGAAAACGGGGTAAAAGTGATGGTGCCGCCGCATATCAAGGTCGGCGCACGCATCGTCGTGAACCCGAACGACCTCAGCTATGTCGAGCGGGCCAAGGACTGACGCCCGTGCGCCGCCCGGCCGAAATCAACGTTATGCTGCGGGCGGCGCATGCCGCCGGGCGCGGGCTGGCGCGCGATTTCGGCGAGGTCGAAAACCTGCAGGTTTCGGAGAAGGGGCCGGGCGATTTCGTCTCGATCGCGGACCGGCAGGCCGAACGCCGGATTGTCGAGGAACTGGGCCGCGCGCGGCCGCGCTACGGCTTCCTGCTCGAGGAAAGCGGCGTCGTCGAGGGCGCCGACACGAGCAACCGGTGGGTCGTCGATCCGCTCGACGGGACGGGCAATTTCCTGCACGGCATCCCGCATTTCTGCATATCCATCGCGCTCGAACGCGACGGCGAGCCGGTCGCCGCACTCGTCTATAACCCGCTCACCGACGACACCTACTGGGCCGCGCGGGGCATCGGCGCCTATGCGAACAACCGGCGGCTGCGCGTCTCGGCGCGGACGCGCCTCGCACACTGCATCCTGGCCAGCGGCGAAGAGGTGGACGGCGGGGCCGAGGCGAGGGCCCGCTACCTTCGCCAGCATGCGGCGCTGAAGAACGCGGGTGCGGGCCTTCGCCGGCTGGGCGCGGCGGCGCTGGACCTCGCCTGGGTCGCGGACGGGCGCCTCGACGGGTTCTGGCATTCGGGCCTCAACCGGTGGGACATCGCGGCCGGCATGCTGCTGGTGCGCGAGGCCGGCGGCGCGGTGTCCGATACCGACGGGTCTGGAACCATGCTGGAGACGGGCGACATCCTTGCCGCCAACGACCGTCTGCACGGCCCATTGCTCCGGCTCATGGAGACGGCGGCGGGGCCCGCTCCGGTTGCGCCGTCAGGGCGGGCGGCATAGAGTCGGACGATGCTGCCGATGCTGCGGCGGAAGGGGAGATGGCGCGCTACCGAGGCATTCTACGAGCGGCAGTGGCGCTGGTTATGCTCCTCCCGGCCGCATCGCGCGCCGATCTGCCGGACATGCTGGTAATCGATAGCGGCGGGGCGCGCTGGAAGAGCGGCGAAGGCAGGAAGCCGTCCGTGACCGTCGATTTCGGCGTCATCGACGCCCTGTCGGCCGACCGCCGCCGGAGCGCGTTGCGCAGGCAGGACCGCCGGGCCCGGCGATATCTGACCCTCAGCATTCCGCAGCCGGAGCCGCCGGCCTTGCCCGGTCGCTACGACCCGCCGGCCCCGCCCGCTGCGGAAGCGCGTACCGAGACGCGACCTCCGGCCGCTGGGCCGGAGCCGGAACTCGCCGTCAAGCGCCCTGAGCCGGCAGCCGCGCCGGCCGTTGAGCCCGAACCGGAACTCGCCGCCGAGCGTCGCGAACCGGCAGCCGCACCGGCCGTGGAGCCGGAGCCGGAACTTGCTGTCAAGCATCCCGAGCCGGCGGCGACACCGGCCGCCGAGCAACTCGCCGCCGCGCGCCCCGATCCGGCCACCGCGCCGGCCGCTGAGCCGGAACCGGAGCCGGAACTCGCCGTCAAGCATCCCGAGCCGGCAGCCGTGCCGGCCGTCGAGCCGGAGCCGGAACTCGCCGCCAGGCATCCCGAACCGGCAGCCGCCCCGGCCGTGGAGCCGGAGCCGGAACTTGCTGTCAAGCATCCCGAGCCGGCGGCGA
>JAPOZD010000253.1 GCA_026706245.1 Alphaproteobacteria bacterium | reverse complement strand
CAGGGAAGCGGAATCCGGACTCGCTTCCTCCGGCGTTGCGCGGCCGGGCGGCGCCGATTTTTGAAAACCCGTGAGAAACCGGCGGGAGAGGTGCGCCCTCTGCGTCGCGCGCGCAATCAGGTGCGCGAACCGCGCCGGCGCCGACACGCGCCTGCGCCCGCGCAGGTTACGCGCGGAAAAGGGACCCGCTCCCCGTCGGAGGGAGGAGAGACGATGACCGCAACCGACCCACCAACAGGCGGCGATGCTGTCCGGCGGCGGATGACGGCGCCCTTGCCGGGCACCGCCGCGCCAGCCGCACGAGGCCCCCGGCTCAGAGGCCGGGCGACGATTTACCCCCCGGCGTCATCCCGGACGGCGCGGAGCGCCGATCCGGGACCTCAGGCGGCTTGGCCCCGGCCGCGCGAGGCTCCGGTTCGGCGCCGGCGCGCCGTCCAGGGCGACGGACAAGGGCCATGCGGTTGCGCCGGCCCGCAGGCGGAAGGGAAGAGTCATGAACGGATCGTTATGCCCTGACAGGCTACAGGGCATGTCCCCCGCGCATGGAGAACATGACATCGCATGACATTTCATGACACATCGAAGGGGGACGCCCCCGCGGCGCAGGCGTGGTCAGCTGCAGAAGGGCCAGATCTGGTACCAGGAGTCGCAGCGGAAGCGGGACTCGCATTTGGCCAGCTGCGAGGTGTAGCGCCTGGCCGTGCGGGCGACCTTGCGGGCGGCCGCCTTGACGCCCTTCTTGTTCTTCCACTTGCCGCTCCGGTAGCCGCCGCGGCCCTCGTGATAGGCGAGATACAGGCTGTAGGCGTCGGTGTAGGCGAGGCCCAGCTGGCGGTGGCTCTTGCGGTTGTACCAGCCGATGAAGTCGAGCGCGTCCTCCATGTCGGAGCGGCTGCGGAACCACCCCCCGCGCTCGTTTTCATATTCCTCCCAGGTGCCGTCCAGCGCCTGCGCATAGCCCTTGGCCGAGCTCTGCCGCCCCCACGGGATGAACCAGAGCCACTTCCTCGGCGGCCGCGCATGGCTGCGATAGCTGGATTCCCGGTGGACGAAGGCCATCTGCACCGGAACCGGCGTGCCCCACTCGCTCTCGCTGGCGCGGGCATAGTCGTACCAGTCCGGATACTGCTCGAACACCGAGCAGAGATTGCCCTGATTGTCCGGCGGCGTAGTCGAGCAACCGGCCGCCAGCAATGCAAGGCAGGCGGCGAGACCGCGAAGGGTCCGGTTCACGACGGCGCACCCTCCCGCTCCATGCGCCGGAAGAAGCAGCTCCGGGCGCCGGTGTGGCAGGCGGCGCCGGTCTGCTCGACCAGCAGCAGGACGGTGTCGCCGTCGCAGTCGAGACGGCATTCGCGCACCTGCTGGATATGGCCGGAGGTGTCGCCCTTGCGCCAGAAGGCCTGGCGCGAGCGCGACCAGTAGCAGGCGCGGCCCGTGCGCAGCGTCTCGGCAAGCGACTCCCGGTTCATCCAGGCCATCATCAGCACCTCGCCCGTGTCATACGACTGGGCGACGGCCGGGACGAGGCCCGCCTCGTTGAAGCTCACATCGGCGAGCG
This sequence comes from Alphaproteobacteria bacterium, assembly GCA_026706245.1. Taxonomy (GTDB): domain Bacteria; phylum Pseudomonadota; class Alphaproteobacteria; order Bin95; family Bin95; genus Bin95. Next base: position 2,437 of record JAPOZD010000253.1, on the reverse strand, counting down.
CGGCCGGTTCGACGAGCGGGGCGGTCATGGCAGGACCCGCGCCATGACGTTCTCGCGGAAGCGGTCGATGGCGGCGAAGGTCTCCTCCAGGCTCGGGCGCAGGAAGTTGAACATGAGCCGCGTGACCCCGATCTCGCGGAGCGCGGCCGCGTCCCCGGCCACCTGCTCGTCCGTGCCCGTAAAGAGGAAGCGCGCGCCCTCGTCGTTCCGCCGCTCGAGGTCTTCGCGGTACCAGTTGGCCGAGAAGGCGAGCGCGATCTCCGCCGGGTCGCGGCCGGCCTTCTCCGCCTCGGCGCGCATCCGGGCCACACCGGCGGCGAAGCGCGCGGGCGTGTCCAGCGGATGGCGCGGATTGGCGCCGATCGGGAACCAGACATCGGCATGGCGCGCGGCGCGCCGGAGCGCCGGCCCGCTCTCGCCGCCGGTCCAGATCGGCGGGTGCGGGCGCTGCACCGGCTTCGGGTCGAAGACGATGCCGTCGAAGGCAGCGAACTCGCCGGCCATGGCCGGGTTCTCTTCGGTCCAGAGCGTCTTGAACGCCTCCAGATATTCGCCGGTGACGCGCCCGCGGGCGTCGAAATCGGGAGCGCCGATCGCCTCGAACTCCTCGCGCAGCCAGCCCGCGCCGATGCCGAGGTCGATGCGCCCGCCGGAGAGCACGTCCATGGTCGCAACCGCCTTGGCCGTGAACACCGCCGGGCGGTGCGGGACCACCATGACCGCGGAAAGGATGCGCGCCTTCTTCGTGACCGCCGCCACATGGGTCATCAGGATGAACTGGTCCATGCAGTCGCCCCAGTCCCCGGTGAGCTTGCCGGAGACGTCGTATGGATAGCGGGAGGCGTAGCTTTTCGGGATGACGATATGATCGGGTATCGCGAGGCGGACGAAGCCGCCCTCCTCCGCCTTCCCGGCCAGCGCCTTTATGCCTTCCGGGGTAGCCATAGGGCCGCGATTGGGGATGCTCAGACCGAATTCCATGGGCGCCGCTCCCGGCTGTCGTATGTCTCGGGTATAGTCGCCCCCGGATATAGCAGGAGCGGCGGGCAATGGGCATCGGTGTCGGGCTGGGGCTGGCGGATTTTCCGTTCTCGGACGCGCGCGCCTTCTGGCGCTGGGTCGATCTCTGCGAGGAGGGCGGCGTCGATTCGCTCTGGCAGACGGACCGGCTGGTCTCGCGCCAGCCGATCCTGGAATGCATGAGCGCCATGGCCGCCATCGCCGGGCGGACGCGGCGGATCAAGTTCGGCATGAATGTCGCCTCGGTCGGCCTGCGCGACCCGCTGCTGCTCGCCAAGCAGTGCGCCACCATCGACGTGCTGAGCGAGGGGCGGCTGCTGCCGGCCTTCGGCGTCGGCAGCCCGCGCGGGCCGGAATGGCAGGTGCGCGGCGAAGCCTTCGACAAGGGCGCGCGCCGGACGAATGAGGGGCTGGAAATCCTCTCCCGGCTCTGGTCGGAGGAGAAGGTAAGCTTCGAGGGCGAGTTCTACGCCATGAAGGACGCCTCGATCTCGCCGCGCCCGGTGCAGGACCCGCTGCCGCTCTGGATCGGCGGGTCGAGCCGGGCCGCGATCCGCCGGACGGCGAAATGGGGCACCGGCTGGCAGGCCGGCGGCGAGGCGCCGGAGGAAGTGGCGCCGGTGGTCGTCGCAATCCGCGAAGCGGCGGAGGCGGAGGGCCGGCCGTTCGACCCGGAGCATTTCGGCACGGGGCTGAATGCGCGCTTCGGCTCCTGGGACGAACCGCTGGTGGCGAAGGCGGCCGACGCGCAGATGAAACGCACCGGGCGCGACCCGCGCCGGCAATGGGCGGTGGGCGGCCGGGACGACATCCTGGCCCGCATCGCCGCCTTCGTGGACGCCGGCATTTCCAAGTTCATCCTGCGCCCGATGGGCCGCGACGACGAGGAGATCATGGCCCAGACCCGCCGCCTGGTGGAGGAAGTCATTCCGGCCGCCGAGGCGTTGAGGGGAGAACGCGCCGCTGCCTAGGGGCCGCTACACATTGAAGCGGAAGAGCAGCACGTCGCCGTCCTGCACCACATAGTCGCGGCCCTCGACGCGCATCCGTCCGGCGTCCTTCGCGCCGCGCTCGCCGCCGAAGGCCACATAGTCCTCGAAGGCGATGGTCTCGGCGCGGATGAAGCCGCGCTCGAAATCGGTGTGGACGCGGCCCGCCGCCTCGAGCGCGGATGCGCCTGCAGCGACGGTCCAGGCGCGGGCTTCCTTCGGCCCCGCGGTGATGAAGGTAATCAGCCCGAGCAGCCGGTAGCCCGCCCGGATGACCCGGTCGAGGCCCGACTCCTCCAGACCGAGCGTCTCCAGAAACTCCGCGCGCTCCCGGGCGTCTGCAAGCACGGCGATCTCCGCCTCGACGGCAGCGGACACGGTGACGCATTCGGCGCCCTCGCAGGCCGCGCGCGCCGCCGCCAGCCGCG
>JAPOZD010000240.1 GCA_026706245.1 Alphaproteobacteria bacterium | reverse complement strand
TGACGCTCGAATTGACCGAAGACAAGGAAGAGGCCCACAGCGCCTGGCGGGAACGGCGCACGCCGAACATCCGTGGCGCTTGACCGGGAGGGGGAGACCGGCTGTCATGTCCTTCGAGATACGCCCGCTGCCGGGGGTGACCGGCGCCGAGGTGCTGGGGTTCGAGCTGGAACGCGACGGCGCCGGTGACGCGGCCCGGCAGCGATTGCAGGACGCCTGGACCGACAGGGTGGTGCTGGTGTTCCGCGACATGGAGATCGACGAGGCGGGCTTCATGCGGCTTGCCGGCCTCTTCGGCGAGAATGTGCCGCAACCGGTGCAGCGCCCGGAATACCGCGTCGAGGGCTTCCCCTTCATCCGGCTGCTCTCCAGCCGACACCGCGACTCGCTGGGAGACAACAAGCCGCTGAATGTCGGCGGCACCTGGCACACGGACCATTCCCACCTGCCCGACCCGCCCCGGGGCACGGTGCTGCGCGCCATCCGCCTGCCCGGCGAAGGCGGCGACACCAGCTTCACCAACCAGCGCGCCGCCTATGAGGCGCTGGACGAGGAGACGCGGCGCGAGGTGGACCCGCTGGTCGGCCTCCACATCTACAACAGCCGCTATGCGCCGCGCCGCATGGCGACGATGACGCCGGAGGAGGAGCGGGAAGCGCCGAGCGCTCGCCACCCGCTGGTGCGGCCGCATCCGGCCAGCGGGCGGAAGGCGCTCTATTTCAACCCGATCCGCATCGAGCGCTTCGACGGCATGGACGCCGCCGCCTCGCAGGCGCTGATGGAGCGGCTGGTCGCCCATTGCGAGCAGGACCGGTTCGTTTACCGCCACCGCTGGCGCGCGGGCGATGTGCTCATCTGGGACAATGCCCAGGCGCTGCACATGGTCCGCCACGATTACGACCCCGCCCGGGAGCGGGTCATGCACCGCACGCTAGTCGGCTGAGTGCTCCTGCAGCACGCCGTCCTCCAGCCGGACAATGCGGTCCAGCCGGCGGGCCAGGTCGATATTGTGGGTCGCGACCAGGGCGGCGACGCCGGCCTCATGCGCCAGTTCCAGAAAGGTGCGGATGACGAGGCGGCCATTGGCCTCGTCGAGATTGCCGGTCGGCTCGTCGGCCAGCAGCAGGCGGGGCGCGTTGGCCGTCGCCCGCGCGATCGCGACGCGCTGCTGCTCGCCGCCGGAAAGCCGCGCCGGACGGTGGGCCGCCCGGTTGGTGAGCCCGACCGTGGCGAGCAGCGCATCCGCGCGCCGGCGCGCCTCGCGCTTCGACCGGCCGGTGACGAGCTGCGGGATGACGAGGTTCTCGCGGGCCGAGAACTCCGGCAGCAGCTGGTGGAACTGGAAGACGAAGCCGAGATGGCGCGCCCGCATGGCGCTCAGCCTCCTGTCGCTGAGGCCGGAGGCGCTCTCGCCGGAAATCCGGACCTCGCCGGCGTCCGGGCGGTCCAGCAGGCCCGCGATCTGGAGCAAGGTCGTCTTGCCCGAGCCCGACGGCCCGATCAGCGCCACCGTTTCGCCTTCGCTCACGGCGAGGTCGATCCGCCGCAGCACCGGCAGCCTCGTGTCGCCCTGCACGAAGGTGCGCCGCACGCCTTCGAGCTCCAGCGCCGCCCTACTCATAGCGCAGCGCATCCGCCGGGTCCTGTCGCGCCGCCCGCCAGCAGGGATAGAGCGGCGCCAGGATGGAAAGCGCCAGACTCATCGCCACCACTGCCGCCACCTCCGCCGAGTCTACCTTCGCCGGGAGCCTGGACAGGAAATAGATCTCGGCCTGGAACAGGTCCGTGCCGGTGAAGCCCTCGATCAAACGGCGCAAAGTCTCGATGTTCGTCGCGCAGGCGAGACCCAAGCCGAAACCGACACCGGTGCCGATCACGCCGATGGACGACCCGGTGAGGAAGAAAATGCGCATCATCGAGCCACGCGTCGAGCCGATGGCCCGCAGGATGGCGATGTCGCGCGCCTTGTCCTTCACCAGCATGATCATGCTGGAAAGGACGTTGAACGCCGCCACCATGATGATGAGCGTGAGGATGAGGAACATGACGTTCCGCTCGACTTCGAGCGCGCTCACGAAGCTCGCATTGGACTGGCGCCAATCGAACACCTGCACGCCGGGGTCGGTAGCCACGAGGATGCGCGCGCCGGCATCGCGGACATTTTCCGGGTCGGCGATCTTCACCTCGATATTGGTGACCCCGTCGCCGATCTTGAAGAAGCGCTGCGCCGTTTCCAGCGGCATATAGACGTAGCTGTTGTCGTATTCGTACATCCCGACATGGAAGGTCGCGAGCACGCGGAACGCCTTGGTCCGGGGCATGGCGCCGAACGGCCCGGCATTGCTCTTCGGCGCCACCATGGAGATGCGCCCGCCGGGCCCAACCCCGAGCCGGGCGGCCAGCCGGTCGCCCAGTACCACGCCCGAGGGGTCGCCGAACGCATCCAGCGCGCCGGACCGGAGGTTGTCCGCGATGATCGTGAGCGAACGCAGGTCTTCGGCCCTGATGCCGCGCGCCAGCGCTCCCGACGCCACGCCCTCGCGCACGATCATCGCCTGCCCTTCCACGGACGGATGGGCGCTCGTGACGCCCTCGACCGACCGCACCTGCCCGGTCAACCTGTCGAAATCGCCGAGCGGGCCGCGGTCTATCGCCATCACCGCGATATGGCCGTTCAGGCCCAGCACGCGGTCGAACAGTTCGGCGCGGAAGCCGTTCATCACCGCCATCACGACGATCAAGGTCGCCACGCCGAGCGCAATGCCGACCAGCGAGATGATCGCGGTCAGCGAGATGAACCCTTCCTGCCGCCGCGCGCGCAGATAGCGGAACGCGACGGTCCGCTCGAATGCCGAGAACATCAGGCCAGCCGCGCCAATGCCGACTCCAGCGAAATCTCCTCGCGCTCGCCGGTGGCGCGGCATTTGAGCTCGACGCTTCCCTTGTCGAGGCCGCGCGGGCCCACGATCACCTGCCAGGGCAGGCCGATCAGGTCCATGTCCGCGAACTTCACCCCGGCCCGCTCCGGGCGGTCGTCATAGAGCGGCTCGCGATGGGCAAGCCTGGCGTAGAGGTCGTCGCAGGCGCCGTCGCAGCGCCCGTCGCCCTGGCGCAGGTTCACGATCCCGACCCCGTAAGGCGCAACCGACTCCGGCCAGACGATGCCCTGCTCGTCGTGGCTGGCCTCGATCACCGCACCCGCCAGCCGCGAAACGCCCACGCCGTAGGAGCCCATATGCACCGGAACCTCCTCGCCCCCGGCAGCGGTGACGCTGGCGCCCAGTGGTTCGGAATATTTGGTGCCGAAATAGAAGATGTGCCCGACCTCGATGCCGCGCCCGACATAGCGCCGCTCGGGCGGCACCTCGGCCTCGAAGGCAGCCTCGTCGTGCTTCTCATCGGTGCGCGCATAAGGCCGGGTGAACTCCTCGACCACGGCCCGGACCGCATCCGGGTTCTCGTAATCGACCTCGCGGGCGAGCATGTCGAACTCCACGCAGTCCCGGTCGCAATAGACGCTGCTCTCGCCCGTGTCCGCGAGGATGAGGAACTCGTGGCTGAGATTGCCGCCGATGGGTCCCGACTCCGCTTCCATCGGCACGGCCTTCAGGCCGAGCCGGGCGAATGTCCGGAGGTAGGAGACGAACATCTTGTCGTAGGAGAGGCGCGCGGATTCGAAATCGAGATCGAAGGAGTAGTTGTCCTTCATCAGGAACTCGCGACCGCGCATCACGCCGAAACGGGGCCGGACCTCGTCCCGGAACTTCCACTGGATGTGGTAGAGCATCTTGGGCAGGTCGCGGTAGCTGCGGATATGGGTCGCGAAGATCTCGGTGACCTGCTCCTCGTTGGTCGGCCCGTAGAGCATGTCGCGGTCGTGCCGGTCCCGGATGCGCAGCATTTCCGGGCCGTAGTCGTCATAGCGGCCCGAGCGGCGCCAGAGGTCAGCCGACTGCACCGTCGGCATCAGCACCTCCTGGGCTCCCGCCCGGTCCTGCTCCTC
>JAPOZD010000381.1 GCA_026706245.1 Alphaproteobacteria bacterium | reverse complement strand
CAGCGGCCGGAGATCGGTTTCGAGTGGTTCGCCGGCGCGCTCGCGCATGAGCATGTCGTTCCAGTCCTCGCCTTCGATGGCCGGGCGCAGGCGGATGACCCTGGTGTCCCTTCGGGCGAGCCGCGCGGCGGCGCGATCGCCGTGGCGGGTTGCATCGTAGGCGCAGAAGATGCGGCTGGGGTTCCAGGGCTCGATCCAGCGGGGGAGGATCGGTGTGGCCGCGCCGGTGGAGACCACGGCGCACGCCTCGCGGTCTGCCGCGAGCGGATGCAGCGAGAGAACGGACAGGGCGTCGAGCGCGCTCTTTGCGAGGATCACGGCGCGCGGCCAGCGGGGCTCCTGGGACAGCCAGAAGCCGCCGTTGGGGTTGCCGCGACGCGGTTCGGCGGCGGAGACGATCTCGACGCCGATTGCCCGGCCAGCCGCGTTGCGACGGACGAACGCGGGATTGGCGCGCGCGTCGGCGTAGAGGAGGCCGAGGTCGCGGCACAACTCGACAAGCACCTCCGCGATCCCGCGCCGTTCGACGAGATAGCGCCGCAGGGCGGGCCAGTAGGGCTCCGGGCACGGCGGCCCTGCCGGGCAGGACCCGGCCGGGCGCGCGCCGGCGCACGGCAGCGCGGCGAGGAAGTCCAGCGCCTCGATCGCGGTGCAGCGGCGTGCATGGATGACCAGATCGATGGCGCCGCCGCCGCCCTCGCCGCAGCGATGGTCGTAGAACATGAAGCCGTTGATGCTGACGACGGATCCCGGACGTCTCCAGCGTGGGGCAAGATCGGGGGTGCGCCGGTATCCGAGGGCGCGGAGAACCTGTTCGAGCGGGTAGCCCCGCACGGCCTCCGCTCCCACCCGCCGCATCCATGGGCGGGGACGCTGCATGATCAGCCGGGCGGTGCCTTGCGGTCCGCGTCCTTGGGCTTGCCGGCCCGCCGGCGGCGGCGCTCGGCCGAGCGCACCTTCTGGCGTTCCTCGGCCTCCTTGCGGCGGTAGGAATCGCCGTCGATGGCGACGATCTCGGCGTTGTGGACGAGGCGGTCGACGAGAGCCACGAGGCAGGCGGCGTTGGGGAAGGCCTCGCTCCACTCGGCGAAGGGACGGTTGGTGGTGATGATGGTGGAACGCTGCTGCGAGCGGCTGGAGACGATGTTGAACAGCAGGTCCGCATGGCGGTTGCTGTAGGACAGGTATCCGACCTCGTCGATCACCAGCAGGTGCTGGCGGGCGTAGAAGCGCAGCTTTCGCTGGAGCAGGGTGTCGGAGTCGATGGCGGCGAGTTCGCCGAGCATGCTGGCGGCGGTGTCGAAGCGCACGGTGTGGCCCTCGAGGACGGCGCGGTGGGCGATGTTGGCGGCGATGGTCGACTTGCCGACGCCGTTGGGACCGACCAGGACGACGTTGGCGGCTTCGTTGAGGAAGCCGAGGCTCATGAGGTCCTCGACGGCCATGCGGTCGCAACGCCTGGGCCAGTCCCAGTCGAAGTCGGCGAGCGGCTTGAAGCGTCCGATGCGGGCGGCGCCGAGGCGGCGCTTGAGGCTGCGGGCGCGCCGCTCGTCCTCTTCCCAGGCGATGAGATCGGCCAGCCAGTCGCAGCCGGCGACCTCGGCCCAGTGCGCGGCGAGGCCGTGCAGGCCGAGCGCCAGGGCGCGGTCCTTGAGGGTATCGGTCATTCTTCGCTGTCCTCCTCGTCCTTGCCGGCCAGCCCGTCGTATCCGCCGAGATCGTGATCGCGGACCGCGATACCGCGCACCTTGGGATCGTCGGGCAGGTCGATCGGGATGGGCGGGGGCTTGTCCTGCTGTTCGCGGCGCCGGGTGAGGCTGAGGCGCACGGCGTTGGGGTGGGGAACGCCGCGCTTGAGCGCCTCGTCGATCGCGGCTTCGAGCTCGGCGGCGCCGAACTGGTCGAGCAGGCGCAACAGGGCGGCGACGGTGGCGCCCATGTAGCCGCCGCGGCTGGCGGTCTCGGCGAGCAGGCGCTCGCTGCTGGGCGCGGCCTGGACCAGCCGGCTCTGCCCGCGAAGGCGGCGGGCCTGACGCTTGCTGCTGACCAGCTCCTCGATGTGCTCGGGGTTCTCGACGGGGTCCGCCTTGTCGAAGCTGCGCGGGTGGGTGGCGATGACATCCGCGCCGTCGAGGATGCGCACCTCCTCCAGCGTTGCGACCACCACCAGGGTGCGCCCCGCATAGATATGCGGCACGCTGTAATCGTTGAGGTCGAAGCGGGCGTAGGGGGTCTTGCCGATCTTGACCTCGACCCGGTCGTGGGCCGGGAAGGGATCGCCGGGCAGCGCGATGAGGCTGGCGCGCTCCTTGTCGAAGGCCTCCCGCACGGTGATCGAGCGGTCCTCGGGCCACGGGCGGTCGGCGGCGATGCCGTCGCACCAGGCCTCGGCCTGGGCGTTGAGATCGTCGATGTCCTTCCAGGCCCGGGCGGCGAAGAAGCTGTCGCGGGCGTAGCGTATGGCCCGCTCGACCCGCCCCTTCTCGTTGCCGCGCGCGACCGCGACCGGCCTCGGCAGGTATCGGTAGTGCCCGGCGAACTCGACGATCCGGGGGTTGAAGCGGATGGCATCGCCGTGGCGTTCCTGCACCACGCTCTTCAGGTTGTCGTACCAGAGCTCGCGCGGCACGCCCTGCCACGCCTCGAAGGCGGCGACATGGCCGCGCAGGAAGTTGCTCATCTGCGCGTCGAGATAGAAGCGCAGGAAGATGCGGCGCGAGTAGCTGAGCACCATCACGAAGCCCATCAGGCGGCGCTCGGCGCGGCCGATCGTGACCTTGCCGAAGTGGGCCCAGTCGACCTGGGCCTGCTCGCCCGGAAGGGTCTTCAGCCGCAGATAGGCCTCCGCCGGAGGGCTTGGCCGCTCGCGGGCGACGATGCGGCGGAAGTGGCTCTGGCTCCCCCGGTAGCCGCGCTCGTACACCATCTCGTAGAGCCGGCTGGCGGGCAGCCTCGGATACTGCTCCAGGGTCCGGATGATGAAGGGCAGGAAGGGATCGGCCTTCGAGCCCCGGCGGCGCCTGTAGTGGCGCGGCACCCCGTCCTCGGTGAGCACGCGCTCGACGGTCGAGTGATGGACGCCGAGCTGATCGGCGATGGTGCCGATCTTCCACTTCTCGGCGTGATACAGGCGCAGGATCTCGGCGCGCGTCTCCTTGTCGATCGCCATCTCACCCCTCTCATGCCAGGCGCCGCGCCGGCCGCAGGCCGGGATAGACCGCCTGCCCGCAGAACCGGCCGCAGCGGTCGCATCGGAACACCCTGGCGGGCCGGTCCTGACCGAAGGGCCGCGTTCCGGGACGCCCTCTCGGCCTGCGCGCCACAACAGGACGCCGCCGCGCCGCGGTCAAAGGGTGATGCGTCACTTTCTGCGCGAGGACGCGATTCCGCGCAGCTCGATGACGGCGCCGTTCGCGGTAGCGCCGCTGACGCTGGGCGTGCTTGTGGCGGCCCCGCCGGCTGCCCTGGTAGCGCCGCCCGGCAAGCCGCTGCGCGTCCCGCCGCGCCCGCTCGCCGCAGTCCCGGGAGCAGTAGACGTTGCCGTGATCGCAGCGCCGGCAGAGAACGACTTGCTGGTGGCAGGAGGCGCAGTTGAAGAGGCGGGCCGTGTTCTTCATCGCGATCGATGAGAACGGGGTGGACCCGCGCCCAGACCCGCACGATACTGCGCGGATGGGCCGTGCCTGGCATGGCTCGGAGGGTGCGGCGCCGGCTGTTGCCACCAGCAAACGGAGCCGGCGCCGCCTCGTTCTCGGCGGCGAGTGTACTCGCGACGCCTGTGCTGTCAGGCCGAAAGGAAGCGCCCGTGGGCGGCAGGGGAATCGTGCCGTCCCACCGCTGTGGATAAGTAGCCCGCCACCGCCAGACTCGTCGCCGGTCGCTGCGGCGGGCTACTTACCCACAGCTCCGCCGAAGAAAGCCTCCAACACCAGCCCGCTGGCTACCGCGGTGACGTGCTCAACTGCGCAAATGATCGAATATGCGCGGTTTTAGATGATCGTCGACA
>JAPOZD010000359.1 GCA_026706245.1 Alphaproteobacteria bacterium | reverse complement strand
GAAGCCGGGGGCTGAGGGCGGCGGGCAGGCGTTCAGCCTTCGATGAGCTTGCGGTAGCGGGCGAGCCACTGGGCAGCGAGCTCCGTCTCGTCGGCGCCCGTGTCGTAGGCCGGCGACACCACCATCTCGGCCGCGGTGACGGCGATATCGAAGATGCCGTGCATGCGGGGCTGCAGGTCCGGCCATTCGGTGAAGCGGGGCAGGAGCGCGTCGAACTCCGGCGCGCCGCGCGCATGGCAGGACCCCCGGCCGCGCACGCGCACCGCCTTGCGCCGGAACACATCGACGAAGGCAAGCTCGCAGGCCGGGTTCGCGGCAAGGTTGCGCCTCGTGCCGGGAGAGCGCAGGTCCGAGAAGACGAGCCGCGCCGGGTCCAGCACCACGACCGTCGCCTTGGGCGAAACGGCGGGTTCGCCCTCCGGCGTCACCGTCGCCACCAGCGCCAGTGTGTTGTCGCGGATGAGCGCCGTCATTTCGGGCGTCAGCATGGGGAACGGTCTCCCTCGGAGGCGGGGCGGCAGCGCGGCGGGTTTGGACCCCGGCCGGAAATCGATATAGGCTCGCGCCGCCATCATGGGAAGGAGAGGGTGAATGACCGGTTTCCAGCGCATCGAGGTGAAGCCCGTGGCCGGCGCGCTCGGCGCCGAGCTGGGCGGGGTCGATCTGGCGGATGTCGATGACGAGACCTTCGCGGAAATCCGCCGCGCGCTGCACGAGAACCTGGTGATCTTCTTCCGCGAGCAGGACATGACGCCCGAACAGCAGCTCGCCTTCGCGCGGCGCTGGGGGGACATCCACCTGCACCCCTTCATGAAGGGCATGGACGACTATCCGGAGCTTCTCGAAATCAAGAAGACGCCGGTGGATACGAAGAATTTCGGCGGCGCCTGGCATTCCGACCAGATGTTCTCGCCCCAGCCCGCCATGGGCACCATCCTCTACGCCAAGCAGGTGCCGTCCAGGGGCGGCGACACGCTGTTCACCAACCAGTATCTCGCCTATGAGACGCTCTCGGACGGCCTCAAGGAGGTGCTGGCCGGGCTCCGCGCGATCTCCGTCGGCGACCGGTTCAAGAGCGCGGGCGGCAAGACGCGCAAGGAAATGTATGCCGGGCGCACCTCCATGCAGGTCAAGGACCCCGGCAATGTGCAGACCACCTCCTCGCATCCGGTGGTCCGCACCCACCCGGAAACGGGCCGCAAGGCGCTCTATGTCGGCGGCCACTGCCAGCATTTCGACGGCTTGACGGACGCGGAGAGCGAGCCGCTGCTCGACTGGCTGCGCGGTCACTCGATCAAGCCCGAATTCCAGTGCCGCTTCCGCTGGGAGGCGGGGTCCGTCGCCTTCTGGGACAACCGCTGCACCCAGCATTACGCGCTCGACGACTATCCCGGCGAGACCCGCATCATGCACCGCGTCACCATCTGCGGCGACACGCCGGTCTGACGACGCCATACCGGAGCAATCCATGATCGAACTGCTCGACCTCCGCCGCGACCTGGACGATCTGGTCCTGCTGGAAGGGCGCGGCGCCCACACCACGGAAGCGGAGGCGCAGGCGTCCTTCCGGAAGCTCGCCGACTTCCGCGACGGCGGGCTGTTCGCCGCGCATTTCAGCGGCTCCAGCGGCTGGGAGCGGCACCTCAAGGGCGACGAGATCGTGCAGATTCTCGAAGGCTCGACCCGCTTCGACATCATTATCGACGACAAGGTCGAATCGCACCGGCTTACCGCGGGCGCCCTCCTGGTGGTGCCGCAGGGCTGCTGGCACCGCTTCACCTCGGAAGAAGGGGTCAAGGTGATGACCGCGACCCCGCAGCCGACCGAGCACCTGCATGTGGACGACCCGAGGGTGACGGAGGCGGGCTGACCGCGGCGCCGGCGACAGGCCGGATGCGATGGACAGGAGCGGCCTTCCCCGCAGGCGGGGGAGGGGAGTTCCGGCGGCGCTCCGTCCTGCCTGACTGCCCCTTCCCGCTTGCGGGCCGCCGCGCCCCCCTTTTCGTCGCCCCGGACGCTCGCAGAGCCTGCCTCGGATCGGGTCCGAGGCAGGCAGCTTCGCGCCGTCCGGGACGACGCCGGCTGGACGGGCTGTTGCGGCGTGTCATGGAATGACATGTTAACTCATGCTTTGTCATGGTAGTGATTGCGGAAGGCTCCCCTATGGGAGGCCACCGGATTCACACATCCGGTTCCGGTGGCTTCATACTGCATGCCCACTCTCCGTCACCCCGGCCCCCGAGCCGGGTTCAGCCTCGGTTCTTGCGGCAGCCTCGGCGGTCCGGCCTCTTCTTCGCCGGCTGCGGCTGCATCATGAGTCAGGGCTGGGTCCCCGCCTTCGCGGGGACGACCCCCGCTTTCGCGAGGGCAGGCGAAGGGGGCGAATGCCCGTGCAGCAAGGACAGCAGGCGCGGAGACAAGCCGAAATGAAATGTGTGCATGCGGTAGCCTGTGGGAGGAGAGGGCAGGCTGGATGAGGGGCATGGGGTGCGGCGGCTCCTTTCGTGCGGCTCGCGTTCGACAAGGCAGGCCCGGCATCGGAGCGACCCTTTATCGCGCGCATTTGCGTGCGGGCGCGGGCGCGTGTCGGCGCCGGCGCGGTTCGTGCGCCTGATTGCGCGCACGCGAGGCGGGCGCTGGACGCACTTCGCCTGTCGGCTGAATCGGGGTCGGTCCGCATGCGCGCCGACGCGGGCGGGACGCGGCTCCGGACGCCGCCTCCCTCCGTCATACCCGGACTTGTTCCGGGTATCCATGCGGCCGCCCTGGGAGAAGCGGTGGAGGGAGATGCCCGGAACAAGTCCGGGCATGACGAGAAGAAGACATGAGTCCGAAGTCGAGGCCGTTGGTATGAGAACTCGTCTCGTTCTCAATTCCGGTTATGTGCGAAAGATAATGCGAAACATTCGCATATATTCTGCGAATGAAAATGAAAACTTCTCGCAAATAAAGTTTGTGAATTGATAATTTATTGGCCTTGCCATTGCGATGTTTCAGGCCATATAATCCTTCAGCAATTCCTTGTTGGAAAGCCATTCCAGCGGCCGGAGAGAGAAATGAAGGGCGATAAAAAGGTCATCGCAATACTCAACGATGTGCTGAAGAACGAACTGACGGCCATCAACCAGTATTTCCTGCATTCCCGGATGCTCGGGAACTGGGGAATCTCAAGGCTTGCGAAGCATGAATACGAGGAATCGGTCGATGAGATGCGCCATGCCGACAAGCTTGTCGAACGCATCCTGTTCCTCGAAGGGCTGCCCAACCTCCAGGACATCGGCAGGCTGCGCATCGGCGAGACGGTGCAGGAAATCCTCGACGCCGACCTCGCGCTGGAGCATGAGGCGATTCCCGCGCTGCGCGAAGGCATCGCCCATTGCGAAGCCGTCTCCGACTATGTGACCCGCCACCTGCTGCGCGAAATCCTCGCAAGCGAGGAGGAGCATGTGGACTGGCTGGAGACCCAGGGGGAACTCATCGCCCGCATGGGCATGCAGAACTACATCCAGCTCCAGAGCGAGCCGGCCGACGACGACTGAGGAAGGGCTCTGGCGGGCGGCCTCTCAGCCGGCCCGTGCGCCGGACGGCTCCGCGGCGGGAACCGCGAGGGCGGCGGGCGCGCCGTGCTCCCGGTCGATCAGGTCCTGGGCAACCGGCAGGCAGCGGCCGCAGCGGGGGCCACCGCCGAGCGCCGCATAGGCCTTGTGCGCGCAACGCAGGCCCGAGCGCGCCGCCTCGCGGATCTCGGCGTCGCGATAGGCGTTGCAGATGCAGACATACATGCCGCCGCCCCCGGATGAACCCGCGGACTCTGACCCGCCTGCAAATGCAAGTCAATCGCAAATTCGACAAGCGCTGCTTGTGGGACCATCGCATTCGCGCACAAAGCGCAACCCGGCATGAATCCGGCGGCCGGCCGGTGTGAACAGCAGATTGTTCGAGAAATTCATGTAATATTTCTCTATAGCACTTGCATTTTCCGAAAGTGTGCTATGATGGGTCCGAGGGAAGCGGCATCCGGAG
>JAPOZD010000390.1 GCA_026706245.1 Alphaproteobacteria bacterium | reverse complement strand
GCTGGTGGGCCATCCGACCGTGCTCATTCTGGACGAGGCGACCAGCGCCCTCGACGCCGCGACGGAGGAATATGTCGACGACGCCCTGCGGCGCCGCGGCGTCACCTGCCTGATCGTGGCGCACAGGCTCAGCACGGTGCGGGACTGCGATGAAATTATCGTGCTCGATAAGGGTGTCGAAGTACAACGCGGCACGCATGACGAGCTGATTGCGGACGAGGACGGCACCTATTTCAAGCTGGTCAGGTCAGGCTGATGCAAGACTCAGGCCCGGAATACACGTCGATTGCCGAACTCGCGGCCGGCGCCGGCATATCCGTGCCCTGCGCCGGCAACGCGCCGGTGAAACTCGATGACCCGGAAAGCGTCTGGTTCATCGATCGGGGCGCCGTCAATCTGTTCCTAGTCGAATTGCGGGACGGGGTGGACCAGGCGGCCCCGCAGCATCTGCTGCGCCGGGAAGCGGGCTGGCTGCTGCCGGGAGTGGCGGCGGACGAGGGAGCCGGCGAGCAAGACACGACGCTCACCCTGATTGCCCAAGGATCGCCGGGCACCGTTCTGAGGCGCCTGCCGGCATCCCTGCTGTCCGAGGTCCGTCCGGCGGAACTCGCGGAACAGACCGATACCTGGCTGACTGCCGTGACCGACTCGCTTTCACGTTTCGCAAGCCGCCTGCCGCGTCCGACGGCACTGGCCGAGCCCGGCATGAGACGGACCCTGGCTCCCTGCACGCTGTCGGTTCGGCGCGGCGTCGTATGGGTCTCCGAACCCCCGCGCGGCGCCGGCCTCTTCATGGGTATCGTGGACCACGCGGAACTTGGCGAGTCGGGCGGTCCGCACGAAGCCGTGATGCCGCTGACACGGACAAGCTGGCTCAATCTGTTCGACGAAGCGACGCTTTCGAGCGAATCGACGGAAACTCTGGCGCAGCAGGGCATGCTGCTCCGCGCGCTCGCCTCCTTTCATGCAGTCGCCTTCGCCCTGGAACGGGTCAACCGCCGGCTGGCCGTGGTGGACGATGCGAACCTCGAACGCGCCCGGACCACCAGCCGCTACACGGCCGAAAAGGCTGCGCGGCAGCGGCTTTTCAATATCTACGACCTGCCGATCGACCGGGACGCCGATGTCGAGGACACCGCCTTGGCCGATGCCCTGCAACTCGTCGGCCGCCATGAAGGAATCGATTTCAGGATTCCCGTGCGCTCGGGACCTTCCGCTCCGCCGGTCGGGCTGGTTGACGTTCTCCATGCGTCAGGCGTGCGCGCCCGGCGCGTGCGGTTCAGGGACGAGGGCGACTGGTGGCGGGGCGACAGCAATGCGATGCTGGGCTTCCGCGCCGAGGACGGCCGGCCCGTAGCGCTGCTGCCGGGAATGTTCGGGCGCTACCGGGAAGTGGACCCGGTCAGCAAGCGCAGCGCCCGGATGACGGCGGAGCGCGCCGGCGCGCTGGCCGGGGAAGCCTGGATGTTCTACCGGCCGCTGCCGTCGGGGAACGTGAAACCGGCGGACCTGCTGAAAATCGCCCTGCATGGATCGGCCGGGGATCTGGCGCGGCTGGTGGCTGCCGGACTTCCGGGCGGCCTGATCAAGCTGCTGCCGGCAATTGCGCTCGGTTTCGTCGCGAATCACATAGCGGCGGGCGGGCACGCCGAAACGCTTTATGCCGTGGCCCTGGCGGTCGCGGGGTTCGGCGTGCTCGGCGCGTTGCTGCATCTGTTTCAAAGCTCGGCAATGATGCGGCTTGAAGGACGCTCGGCGTCGCGGGTCGAAGCTGCTTTCTGGGACCGGCTCATGCGCCTCCCGCCAAGCCTGCTGCACCGCCATCCGGCCGGCGATCTGGCCATGTCGGGAATGACGTTCCAGAATCTCCGGGACGGCCTGCAGGGAGTCGTGGCCGACAGCCTGTTGTCGATCGTTTTTCTGCTTCCGGTCTTTGCCGTCATCTTCTTCTACGATGCCGCCCTCGGCATCGTCGCCCTCGTCTTCAGCCTGGCTTCGCTGCTGGTCGCGATAGTCCTCGGGTTGCGCCAGATTTCGCCCTACGGGCGGATGATCGACGCAGCGCGCCGCGTATCCGGCCGGCTGTTCCAGATTGTGGGCGGCATCGCCAAGCTGCGCGTGGAAAACGCGGAAGGGTCGGCTTTCGCCATCTGGGCGCGGGACTATCGCGAGCAGAAACGCGCGGAGATCGAGCTGGATGCGCTGGAGGCGCATTCGCGGGCCTTCGCCGCCGCGCTCCCCTTTCTTGCCGGCGGGGTATTGCTCCTCGCAACGGCCACAGTGGGCGACCGGGTCCTTCCGGTCGGAGATTTTCTCGTTGTTTACCTCGTCTTCATCGCCTTCCAGTCCGCGGTCGGGCGGCTCGGCGAGTCTTTCGGCGCCATTGCCGCCATGCTCCCGGCGTTCGCGCGGATGCGCCCCCTGCTGGCCGCAATTCCCGATACCGAGGTGGAAGGGGAACCGGTCGAACATCTGGGCGGCGACATTCTGTTCGACCGCATTTCCTTCCGCTACGACCAGGACGGCCCGCTGGTTCTCGACGACGTCACGATCCATGCCCGCGCCGGCGACTTCATCGCGATTGCCGGCGAGTCCGGCTCGGGCAAGAGCACCCTGTTCCGGCTTGCCCTTGGAATCGACCGGCCGACCGCAGGGGCGGTGTATTACGACGGGCGCGACCTCAGGCGCCTGAACCTGAAGCAGGTGCGCCGGAAAATCGGCGCCGTGCCGCAATCGGTCGGCCTCCATCCCCACGACCTTTGGGACAATCTGGCCAGCCACCACGAGGACGTGACGAGCGACGAAGTATGGTCAGCGGCCCGGGTCGCCGAAGTGGAAGACCAGATCAGGGGCATGCCCATGGGCATGATGACCATGGTCGGCACCAGCGGGACCGTGCTGTCGGGCGGCGAGAGCCAGCGCATCACGATCGCCCGTTCGGTTATCGGCAGCCCGCGGATCATGCTGTTCGACGAGGCGACCAACTGGCTGGACAACGAAAGCCAGGCGGAAGTCATGCGGAATCTCACCGCGCTCACTTCCACCCGGATCGTCATCGCGCACCGCCTGTCGACACTGGAACAGGCCGACCGCATTTACG
This sequence comes from Alphaproteobacteria bacterium, assembly GCA_026706245.1. Taxonomy (GTDB): domain Bacteria; phylum Pseudomonadota; class Alphaproteobacteria; order Bin95; family Bin95; genus Bin95. The sequence continues at coordinate 943 of JAPOZD010000390.1, read as the reverse complement.
TGTTGCAGGCCGGGAAGGTCGTGCAAAGCGGCTCCTTCAGCGAACTCATGGAGGTCGACGGGGTGTTCAGGGAGCTGGTCAGGCGGCAGATCGCCTGACCGGGGAAGAGTGCAGGGCTCGCAATAATGGAATGCATCGGTGAAGAGACCCGTTGAAGCACTGGAAGACCTCATGTCGCGGGCCGGCGGCGACGACGGTCTTCGGGAGCGCCTTCTCGCCGACCCAAGAAAGACCATCGAGGAAGAACTCGGCGTGGCGCTGGTCGAAGGCCATGAAATTCATGTGCATGAGGAAACCTGCGCGGCGACGCATCTCGTCCTGCCGCCGCGCGGCAAATTCACCGCAGCCGAACGGGAGGAAGCGAGAACCGGCGCAGCCTCGCTCGCCTTTCTTCGCAGGACGCTCCACGACCCCGCGCCGCCGCGCCGTCCTCCCCCGCTCGACGGGGGGCGGTCCGGAAAGAGCGCCGCCGGCCCCGAGGCGCTGGCCGCTGCGGGCAGGGACAGCATCCGCCGCGGTCTCGCTTTCCTGGAATCCGCAATCGACGGAAACGGAGCCTGGCACTGCATCCGGTTCAACATGGCCGACCCGGATATTCCGCGGCATTTCGAAAGACCGCCCTTCGTTTCGGCCTTCTGCGCGCTTGCCCTGGAGCGTTGCGGCGACGCGCAGGCCAGGGCCTTGTACAAGGCTGCCGGGAAATATATCGGCGGCACCATCGAATATCCCGGGTTATGGCGCTACTACCGCCATCTGCCCCAGGACCTCGACAGCACGGCGCTCTGCTCCCTTGTCATCGAAGACCATCCCTGGATTCTTCTGAAAAGAAACTTGCCCAGGATATTGGAGAACTGTGACGAGCACGGCCGCTTCATGACCCGGGTTCTGGCTGCTGACGAACCTGACGTCGTGTCGCGTTTCCGCCTCGAAGCCGATCCCGTCG
>JAPOZD010000422.1 GCA_026706245.1 Alphaproteobacteria bacterium | reverse complement strand
CACGTCGGCCCGCTCCGCTTCGACGGCAACGGTCATGCCGATGCCGCAATTGAAAGTGCGGGCGAGCTCCGCCGGCGCGACATGGCCCGCAAGCCACGCGAAGACGGGCGGCAAAGGCCAGGCGGCGCAGTCGATCCGCATGGCAAGTCCCGGCGGCAGGCCGCGCGGCGGGTTCTCCACCAGGCCGCCGCCGGTGATGTGCGCCAGCGCCCGGACCCCGCCTTCGGCGAGCGCCGCCAGCACGGGGCGGACATAGATGCGGGTCGGCCGGAGCAGCGCCTCGCCGAGCGCGCCCTCCGAGAACGGTGACGGATCCCCGAGATCGAGGCCCTCCCGCTCGACGATGCGGCGGACGAGCGAGAAGCCGTTGGCGTGCAGGCCGTCCGAAGCGAGGCCCAGAACGACGTCTCCCGGCCGGGCCCCGGGCCGTTCCATCCGTTCGCGCTCGACCGCCCCGACGGCGAAGCCTGCAAGGTCGTAGCGCCCCGCCGGATAGAAGCCCGGCATCTCTGCCGTCTCGCCGCCGACGAGCGCGCAGCCGGCCGCGACGCAACCCTCCGCAATGCCCTCCACGACAGCGGCGGCAGCATCCGTGTCCAGCGCGCCGGTCGCGAAATAGTCGAGGAAGAACAGCGGCTCCGCCCCCTGCGCGGCGAGATCGTTCACGCACATCGCCACGAGGTCGATGCCGACGCCGCGATGACGGCCGAGCGCCTGGGCGATCTCCAGCTTGGTGCCGACCCCGTCGGTTGCGGCCACCAGCACGGGATCGCGGAACCCGGCCGCGCGGAGGTCGAAGAAGCCGCCGAAACCGCCGAGCCGCGCATCCGCGCCCGGCCGCGCCGTCTGCGCCGCCGCCGGCGCGATGCGGCGCACCAGCACCTCTCCGGCATCGATATCGCCGCCGGCCGCCTTGTATGTCGTGCCTTCCCTGCTCGCCATGTCCCCTCGACGGCGGTATAGTCCGGGCTGACAATATCCATCGGGCGAAGAGGCGCAATGCGAGCGTTGTTCGGGCCGGCGGCGGCGATGACGCCGCCATCCCTGAGATTCGCCGCGTTGCGCGCGGCGGCGGCGCCAACGCCGCCATCCCTGCGATCCGCCGCGTTGCGCGCGGCGGCGGCGGTTTTCGCAGTCGCGGTCCTGTTGCCGGGCGGGCCGGCCGCCGCGAAGGTCGATCTCTATACGGTACAGGGCATTTCCGTGGATGAGTCGGCACCCTCGACCGCCCAGGCGAAGCGGGCCGCCATGGCCGAGGCCCGCGCGGAAGCCTTCGGCACCCTCCTGCGCCGCCTGACGCTTCGCAGCGACCATGACCGGCTGCCGGACGCGGACCCCGAGGCCGCCGCGGCGGCGATGCGCAGCGTGCAGGTGCTGGAAGAGCGCCAGTCGCCGGTGCGCTATATCGCGCGCGTTTCCATCGGCTTCCACCCCGAGCCGGTGCGCGCGCTGCTGCGGGAGGCCGGCATCCCGTTTTCGGAGGCCGTGAGCGGGCCCGTGGCGGTCTTTCCTGTCTATGACTGGGGGCCGCTGCGCCTCCTGTTCGAGGACGCCAACCCCTGGCGCGCAGCCTGGGCGCAGCGCCCGGCGGCGAACGAGCCGGTACCGCTGGCGCTGCCGGCGCCCGGCGACCCCGCCATGCCGGCGGCCGACAGCGCGGCCGAGGGCGACCGCGCCCGCCTGTTGCAGGCAGCCATCCGCATGGGCGCCCGGCGCGCGCTGGTCGCCCATGCCGTCTATCGCCTGGACGAACAGAGCCGCCGCCCGGTGCTGGAAGTCGCACTCAGGCGCTTCGGGGCGGGCGAGGCGGTGGGCACGGAGACGCTGCGGATCGAAGGCCGAGCCGGGGAAACGGTGGAGAGCCTCTGCGCGCGCGCCGCGGCCGCGGCGGCGACGCAAATCCAGGAAAGCTGGAAGCGCGCCAATCTGGTTGCAGCCGATGCGCCGGCGGAGCCGTTCGAGGCGACGGCGTCGCTCGGCGGGCTCGGCGATCTCATCGCGGTGAAGGATGCGCTCAAGGCGGCCGGCGGCGTGCGGCAGGTCCGGCTCGTCGAACTCGCCCGCAGCCGGGCGGTCTTCCGGTTCCGCTTCGCGGGCGGCGCGGAGCGCCTCGGAGGCGTGCTGGAGCGGCAGGGCCTCGCGCTCGAACGGGGCGGCGGCAATGCCTGGACGCTGCGCCCGCTAGACCGCTGAGGCCGGCGCACCCCGACGATGACCCTGCCGAACGCGATCACGCTTGCCCGCCTGCTGGCGGTGCCCCTGGCCGTCTGGCTGATAGTGAGGGGCTGGTACGAGGCGGCGCTCTGGCTGTTCCTGCTGGCCGGCCTTTCCGACGCCGTGGACGGCTGGCTGGCGCGCCGGCTCGGGCAGGTGTCCCGCCTCGGCAGCCTGCTCGACCCGGTTGCCGACAAGGCGCTGCTGGTTTCCGTGTTCATCTCCCTCGGCGTCCGCGACCTGCTGCCCGCCTGGCTCGTGATCCTGGTGGTGTTCCGCGACGCGCTGATCGTCTCCGGCTGGCTGCTCGGCCAGATGCTCATGCCGTCCGCCCAGCCGGTGCGGCCGCACTGGACGAGCAAGCTGAACACCTGCGTGCAGCTTGCCTTCGCCGCGGGCGTGCTCGCCATGCTGGCCTGGCAGTTCCACATTCCGGTTGCCCTGGAGGCCGCCTGCGCCGTCGTCGCCGTGACAACGGCCGTGTCCGGCGGGGTCTATGTCGTCATCTGGATGCGCGGCATGATGCGGCTCGAACGCGGAGGCGGTGCGGCGTGAGTCCTGCAAGGCAAACCGGAGTCTGGCTCGCCGTCGCGCTCGGGGCGGTGCTCTTCCTCGCGCTCTTCCAGGACATATTGCTGCCCTTCGTCGCCGGCATCGCGATCGCCTATTTCCTCGACCCGCTTGTGGACCGGCTGGAGCGGCACGGCGTCGGGCGAACGGTCGGGGCCCTGCTCGTGCTCGCCGGATTCGCGGTGGCGAGCTTCGGCGTGCTGCTGTTGCTCCTGCCGGTGGTGAATGCCCAGATCGCCGGTCTCGCCGCCGCCCTGCCCGGCTATATCGAAACCCTGGAGCAGGCGGTCTCGCAGGTGACGGCGCGGCTGCAGGCGGAGTTTTCGCCGGAGGACATGGAGGGCATCCGCCGGGCGCTGGCCGGCCATGTCGCCACCGCCGCCGGCTGGGCGGGCGAGATCGCCGGGCGCGTGCTGGGCAGCGGGCTGGCGCTCGTCAACCTGCTCGGCCTCGCGATCGTCACGCCCGTCGTCGCCTTCTACCTGTTGCGCGACTGGGACCGGATCGTCTCCGCCATGGACGGTCTGCTGCCGCGCCGGAGCGCCCCCGTCATCCGCAAGCAGGCGGCGCTGATCGACGCCACGCTCGCCGGCTTCGTGCGCGGCCAGGCCACGGTCTGCATCCTGCTCGGCCTCGGCTACGGGTGCCTGCTGATGCTCGCCGGGCTAGATTTCGGCTTCATCGTCGGCATCTTCTCTGGCCTGGTTTCCTTCATCCCCTATGTCGGCAGCGTGCTGGGCGGGCTGATCTCCATCGGGCTCGCGCTGGACCAGTTCGACTCGCTCTGGCGGGTCGGCCTGATCGCCGCGATCTTCGTCGCCGGGCAGGCCGTCGAGGGCAACTACCTCACCCCGAAGCTGGTGGGCGACCGGGTGGGCCTGCATCCGGTCTGGGTGATCTTCGCGCTATTTGCCGGCGGGTCGCTGCTGGGCTTTGTCGGCATGCTGATCGCCCTGCCGGCGGCCGCGGCCATCGGGGTGCTGGCGCGCTTCGCCATCGGGCAATACCGGGAGAGCCGCCTCTATGGCTCCGACGACGCCCCGTAACCGGCAATTCATCCTGCATCTCGGCCACCGCGCGGCGATGGGCGCCGAGGACTTCCTGGTCGCCGACAGCAATGCCGAAGCGGTGGCGTGGATCGACCGCTGGCCGGACTGGCCCGCCCCGGCGCTGACGGTCTGGGGGCCGGCGGGGTCGGGCAAGACGCATCTCGCCCATGTCTGGCGCGCAAGGAGCAGCGCCGTCACGGTCCCGCCGGCGGCGATAGCGG
>JAPOZD010000167.1 GCA_026706245.1 Alphaproteobacteria bacterium | reverse complement strand
ACGGATCGCGTCCTTCTCCCGGTCATCATAGGGCAGGGAGACGAAGCCCCGGGGCTGCACGACATCTTCGCCGTCGGTCTCCAGCAGGGCCGCGTCCACCCCGTCCATCGAGGTGCCGCTCATCAGGCCGATCAGCAGGTCCATGTCCAATGCTCCAAAAGCGCCTCCCGTTGCAGGGTTCCGGCTGCCGTGATAGACGGCCCGGCCTCCTCCGAACAGCGAGACCGATTGCCGTGCCGTCTTTTCCGGAGACCATTCGCGAACGCGGTTTCCTGCACCAATGCACCGACGCCGACGGGCTGGACTCGCTGCTGGGCGGACCGGCCGTGCCCGCCTATATCGGATTCGACTGCACCGCCGACAGCCTGCATGTCGGCTCGCTCGTGTCGATCATGCTGCTGCGCCATTACCAGCAGGCGGGCCACAAGCCCATCGTATTGATGGGCGGCGGGACGACGAAAGTGGGCGATCCGTCCGGCAAGGAGGAAGCACGCCCGCTGCTAACGGGCGGGCAAATCGCTGCGAACATGGCCGGCATAAGGCGCGTGTTCGAGAAGTTCCTGACCTTCGGAGACGGGCCGTCGGACGCCGTTATGGTGAACAATGCCGACTGGCTGGACAGCCTTTCCTACATTCCGTTCCTCAGGGAATACGGGCGGCATTTCTCAGTCAACCGCATGCTTTCCATGGACAGCGTGCGCCTGCGCCTCGACCGGCAGCAACCGCTGAGCTTCCTCGAATTCAACTACGCAGTCCTGCAATCCTACGACTTCGTCGAACTGGCGCGGCGTTTCGGCTGCCGGCTCCAGATGGGCGGGTCGGACCAGTGGGGCAATATCGTGAGCGGCATCGACCTCGGCCGCCGGGTCGAGGGAGTGGAGCTTTTCGGCCTGACAACGCCGCTGATCGAGACCGCAAGCGGCGCCAAGATGGGCAAGACTGCAAGCGGGGCCGTCTGGCTGAATGAAGAGCGCGTGTCGCCTTACGACTACTGGCAATTCTGGCGCAATACCGAAGACGCCGATGTCGGCCGCTTCCTGCGGCTGTTCACCGAGCTGCCGATGGAAGAAATCGCGCGCCTGGAGGCGCTTGAGGGGCAAGAGGTGAACGACGCCAAGAAGGCGCTGGCGGACGCCGCAACCGCGCTTTGCCACGGCAGCGAGGCGGCTTCGCAGGCGGCGGAGACAGCGCGCCGCACCTTCGAGCAGGGCGAGGCGGCGGAAGGCCTGCCGGAGATAGAGGTGGCGCGTTCGGAACTGGAAGCTGGCATTCCGGCTTTCGCCCTGTTCCGCCGGGCGGGACTGGCCGAAAGCGGCGGTGCGGCACGGCGGCTGATTAGAGGCGGCGGAGCGCGGCTGAACGATGAGCCTGTCGGCAAGGAAGAACGGCTTGTGGGGCTCGCCGATATGGAAGGTCTGGATGCGCTGAAGCTCTCCGCCGGCCGCAAACGCCATGTTCTTGTGAGACCGGGCTGACAGCGCCAAAACGCGCGGCTACTTCGGTTCCTGCAGCTGGAAGGCGGCTGCGGCGAGTCCCGCCAGGGCCGGCGCCGGACGCGTGACGACGGCGCTCGGGATGGAGCGGAGAAACGCGCGGAATCTGCCCTTGTCTGCGAAGCGGTCGAGATAGGCTGCGCGGTCGAAGCAGGGGCCGAGACGGGGCAGGATGCCACCCGAGAGATAGACGCCCCCCTTCGCGGCGAAGACGAGCGCAAGGTCGGAAGCCGCCGTCGCAAGAAAGCGGCTGAAATGCCCGAGGGCCGCAACCGCCAGCGGCTCGCCGGCAGCGGCGCGCGCCGTGACCTCCGGGGGTTCGGGCGCCGGCTCCCGGTTCCCGGAAAGGATGCGGTAGAGCAGCGCCAGCCCGGCGCCGGACACGACCCGCTCCACCGAGACATGGCCGAACTCCTCGCGGATTCCGGCCAGCAGCACGGCTTCGGTTTCGTTCGCGGCTGCCAGCGTCATATGGCCGCCCTCGCCGCAGACCGCCCGCCAGCCGCCGCCGGGCTCCGGAAGCAGGGCGGCCGCGCCGAATCCCGTGCCGGGGCCGAGCACGACCTTCGGAGCGCGCGCATCGGGCCGAAAGGCGTCCCCGACCGGCGAGAGGTCCTGCGTTCCGAGAAGGGGCAGGGACAGGGCCTGGGCCTCGAAGTCGTTGAGGAGGCAGGCCCGCTCGACGCCGAGAGCTTCGGCTATGGCTGCGGCGTCGATGGTCCAGTCCCTGTTGGTCATGGCCGCGCGGCCTTCCGACACCGGGCCCGCCACCGCCACGGCTGCAAGGCCGACCCCGGTTTCGCCGAGATAATGCCATGCGGCGTCCTCGAAGGACGGGAAGTCACCGGCTGCGAGCACGGCCAGGGCCTCGGGCGGTCCGCCGTTCCGGCTGAGTGCGAACCGGATATTGGTGCCGCCGAGGTCGGAGAGCAGCGCCAGGGTCACGCGAAAGGCGCCTCCGCCAGCCGGGAGACGAAAATCTCGCGCCAGCGGCTGACATCGTTGCGGCGCAGCGCCTCCATGCCCGCCTGCCAGCGTTCCACCCGCTCCTCCCGCGGCATGTCCAGGGACAGCTGAATGGCTTCCGCCACGCCTTCAGCGTCGTAGGGATTGACGATCACCGCGCCCGGTACGGAGTGAGCCGCCCCGGCAAAGCGTGACAGCACGAGCACGCCGGGGTCCGTCGGCGGCTGCGACGCGACATATTCCATTGCGACCAGGTTCATGCCATCGCGCAGCGGGGTAATCAGCCCGACCTGCGCGGTGCGCAGCAGGCCGAAGAGCGTGCGCCGGGCGAAGCTCTTGTTGAGATACCGGATCGGCACCCAGTCGAAGTCCGCGAACTCCCCGTTGATGTGTCCTGCGAGCGTTTCCAGCGCCCGCCTGATCTCCTCATATTCGGGAACGCCCGCGCGGGTGGGCGTTGCAATCTGCATCAGGCTCACCCGGTTGCGGTTGGCCGGATAGGCGCCGAGCAGGTGGCCGAACGCCGCGAAGCGTTCCGGCAGGCCCTTGGAATAGTCCAGCCGGTCCACGCCCACGATCAGCCGGCGCCCGCCGAGGCTGGTGCGCATGCGCGCGCCGTAACGGGCCGCGGCCGCACTGGCGGCGGCGCGTTCGATATTGTCGGTATCCACGCCGATGGGGTGGACCTCCGCTGAAGCCGTCCGGCCGAGGGCGCGAAAGACCGTGTCGCCCGCCATCTCGCCGCCGGCTTCCTGGATCGCGTAGTCCAGCAGGCTGCGGCGGTCGGCCTCGGTCTGGAAGCCGACCAGGTCGTAGGCGAAGAAGGAACGCATCAGCTCCTGGTGCTCCGGCAGCGCGAGCAACAACTCCAGCGGCGGGAGCGGCGTGTGCAGGAAGAAGCCGATGCGGTTGGCGACCCCGGCGCGGCGAAGCTCCTCCGCCATGGGGAACAGGTGGTAATCGTGAACCCAGATGAGGTCGTCGGGCTCGATGAGATCGACCAGCTTGCGGGCGAAATAGGCGTTGACGCGCCGGTAGCCGGCATAGTTGCGGCGGCTGAAATTCGCGAGGTCCAGCCGGTAGTGGAAGAGCGGCCAGAGCGTGCTGTTGGCAAAGCCGTTGTAGTATTCCTCGTGGTCCCGGGTGGACAGGTCGAAGGTCGCGTAGGTCAGCCTTCCGGAGCGGACCTTGTGCACGACCTCGCCCGGCACTTCAGAGACGTCGCCGCTCCATCCGAACCATATGCCGCCGGAACGCTTCAGCGCCGCCAGAACGGCGACCGCGAGCCCCCCGGACGTCGGCTTGGTCTCATCGACAGGAGCCACGCGATTGGAGACGACAATGAGCCGGCTCACGGGCCGGGCCTTCTCGGAGACCGTTCGGGAATTGCCGTCGGGGCGTATCGAGACAGGACCGAAGGCGTTACCTCACCCCTCTTCCCGTCATGCCCGGACTTGTTCCGGGCATCCATACGGGCGCTCGGCCGAAGCGGTGGAGAGAGATGCCCGGAACAAGTCCCCGTTTTAGCCGAGACCGACAAACCCGAACCGGGCGTGCCGGACCCGCCCTTTCCGCCGCCGTTTCCGGTCCATTCGACGATGGTGGCGAGGTCGCCG
>JAPOZD010000008.1 GCA_026706245.1 Alphaproteobacteria bacterium | reverse complement strand
CAAAGCGCTGGCGGAGGCGGATTTCGTCACCATCCACTGCCCGCGCAACGAGGAGACCTACGGCCTGATCGGCGCGGACCGGCTCGCGCGCATGAAGCCCACTGCCATCATCGTCACCACGGCGCGCGGCGGCATCGTGAACGAGGCCGCGCTGATCGAGGCGCTGCAGAACCGGACCATCCTGGCGGCCGGCATCGACGTGTTCGACCCCGAGCCGCCGCTTCCCGGCAACCCGCTCTTCACCATGGACAATGTGCTGCTCTCGCCCCATTCGGCGGGCGTGACCCGCGAATCGATGGACCGCATGGCGATGGTCACCTGCCAGAACGTCATCGACGTCTTCGACGGCAGGCCGGTGCCTGCCCATGTGGTTAACAAGGAAGTCCTCGGCTAAGGAACGCAAGGAACATGCGCAAGAACAACGTCCTCGAAACCTGGAAGGCCGGCGGCGCGGTCGTCAATGGCTGGCTCGCGATCCCGAGCGGCTTCTCCGCCGAGGTCATGGCCGGCTGCGGCTGGGACAGCGTCACCATCGACCTCCAGCACGGCATGGTCGATTACACCGCCGCCGTGCCCATGCTGCAGGGGATCTCGCTCTCCGACGCCACGCCCATGGCGCGCGTGCCGTGGCTGGAGCCGGGCATCATCCAGAAGCTTCTGGACGCCGGCAGCTACGGCATCATCTGCCCGATGATCAACACCCGCGCGGAATGCGAACTGCTCGTCGCCTGCTGCAACTACGCGCCCAAGGGCTCGCGCAGCTTCGGGCCGATCCGCGCCGTCATGTATGCGGGCGCGGATTACGGCGAGCACGCCAACGACACGGTGCTCGCGATCGCGATGATCGAGACGCAACAGGCCATCGACAACTTGGACGACATCCTGTCCACACCCGGCCTCGATGGCATCTATGTCGGCCCCTCGGACCTCTCGCTCTCGCTCGGCCACGCCCCGCAGCTCGACACGGAGGTGCCGGAGGTGGTGGCGGCCATCGACACCATCCTCGCCGGGGCGAAGAAGCACGGCGTGCCGGCGGGCCTGCATTGCGGCTCGCCGGACTACGCCGCGCGGATGTTCGAGAAAGGCTTCCAGCTCGCGACCATCGCCAATGACAGCCGCCTGATGGCCCAGGGCGCCATGGCCGCGGTCGCCGCGCTGAAGGGCAGGATGGCCGACAGCAACATCTCCGGCAGCCCGTACTGAACAGGGGCCCGGCCCACAATCGTCGCCCCGGACGCCCGAAGGGCGAGCCGGGACCTCCTTGCAACGTCGCTCCGGCCTCGCGAGGCCCCGGATCGCAGTCCGGGGCGACGGCTGTTGCGTTGGTCCGGGAGGACTTCCGGTCCATTCGGCCGGCGCGCCACCGCCCTATTCCGCCTTCCTGCGGTCCAGCAGGGCGGCGGCAAGCGCGGCAAGGCCGGGGGCGGGCTGGCCTGCGGCGAGCGCCTTGTCGCGCGAGCGCTCATGCACCGCGACGCCCAGCACGGCGAGCGCCACGCCCCACATCGCGCTGAGCGAGGCGGCCGCGGCCAGGATCGCCGGCGCGTCGGCCGGGTGCGCCACCACCGCCCAGGCGATAGCGGCCATCTGCATTGCCCAGGCTACCGTCACCGCATAGCCGAAGGTCGGCCGCCAGCGGCGCACATAGGCGTCCTCGGCGCGGGTCTCGGCGCGCATGGTGGCGTTGACCTCGCGCAAGGCGGTCTCGGCCTCGCGCGAGCGCGCCTCCGTCTCGATGCGCCGGTTCGCGGCGGCGAGCGCCTCCGGGGCGACGCCGCCGGTCCGCAGCACGCCGTCCACCTCGCGCAGCGCCCTGGCGGCGGCATCGGCGGCCGGGTTGTCGAGCGCCTCCAGCCCGGCGCTGGCGAGGCGCGCGATCAGCGGCAGCCCGATCTGGGCGAGAAGTGCGGGAATCATGGGGTTTCCTCCTGTCAGACGCGGAAATTGCTGCGGGCACGGCCGGGCCTTGCCGTGGGTCGCCATTCGTTGCGGGGCGCGCGGCCGCGCGGGCCGAAGCGGTAGGGCTCCGCCAGCAGCGCGCAGGCCGCCGCGTCCAGCCCGTCGTCCCGGCCCTTGCCGCCCGGCCGCCATTCCCTCAGTTCGCGCAGGAAGGGCGACTGGAACACGCTGGCATGGGCCCAGAGCGCACCGGCGGCGAGCGGCGCATCGAAGGCCTCCAGGATGCGCTCATGCTTCGGCCGGCTGTTGTGGACTCCCTGCACGGTCGTCCCGTAGCCCTTGCGCTCAAGCTGCCGCTTCAGGATGCCCGGCAGGAAAATTCCAAGGCCGTTCTTTTCCACATGGATCGCCGGCAGGCGGAGCTTGCGCGCCTGGGCCGCCACCTGCCGGCAAAGCTGGGCCGCTTCGCTCAGGGAGTCCGCCGCGTTCGGGTCGTGGACCATGTAAACCACCCGATGCAGCAGCCGCCGGCCGTCCTCGTCGGTATAGACCGCTGCAAGCACGCTGGCGTCGCCCTTTTCCGGCTTGCCGTAGGCGGGGTCCCACCAGGCGGAGGCCGAGACCAGCCGCCGGCCCTCCAGCCGGAGCACGGGTTCGCCGTTCGCCTCGCTGTATTCGAGCCCGCCCTCGTAGCGGCGCAGCCAATCGGCGTTCAGCCGGCCCTCCACCGCCTGCACGGGCTGGAGCAGCATCTGACTGGCGAAGCGCGCCGGCCCCGAGCGGCGGCGGATGGTCTCGAGGCGCTCCGTCGTGTAGCGCTCCGGCCAGGCATCCCCGTCGAGCGGCTCCACCCACCGGCGGAAGTCGTGGAGGAAAGGCAACTCCTCGTCCTCTTCCGGCCGCGGGTCCTCGGCATAGATAGAGTAGTAGCTGTGCGGCGTGCCGCTGTAGATCTGGAAGCCGCCGGGGCTCAGCACATAGTCGATCTCGGAGAGCCGGGCGCGCAGGTCGGCCCGCTTCGCGGGGGTGCCGCAGGTGTTCGGCACCTCGACATCGTCGCAGATCACCGCATCGGCATGGCTTCCGGTGATGTTGGCACCGAGGCCGCGCGCCAGCAGCGAAGGGTCGCGCGAGACGCTCGGGCGCGGCACGGTCAGCCGGTCGGCCGCCCATTCCTCGGGCTTGACGGGCCGGAGCGCCTGCGTATCGGGATGGCGCTCCAGGATGCGGCGCACCGTACGCACCGTCTTGGTCGCAAGCTGCGACTCGGCCGCCAGCACCAGGATGCGCCGGTCCGGATCGCATTTGAGCAGCCAGGCGGCGAGCAAGCCGAGCAGGGTCGATTTGCCGGAGCCCCGGAAGGCCAGCAGCAGCAGGCGGCGCGACCCGTTCGCGATCCGATTGTCGAACCAACGGGCGATCCGCTCATGCAGCGTCGGCGTCGCCAGATTCTGGCTGCGGTTCCAGGCGTCGAGGAAAGAGGAGAAGGTCGTGTCCATCGAACCTCCCTTGAAATTTTGAAAATCAGGGCTCCGCTACCGCCGGAGCGCGTCGATCTTCTCCGCCAGCACGGCGAGCGCGCGCGTGTTGGCGACGATGACGTCGAGCACCAGTTGGCGGCCGCGCGCATCGCGGTGCAGCAGCCAGACGGCGAGTCCCCAACCGAGGGCGAGCGGCCCGTATTCGGCGAAGATCCTGAGCGCAAGCGTGTCCAAGGGGCCGCCCGTCAGCCGGTTCGCCGCGGCGCGCGAAGTGCCAGCAGCCCGCCCGTCCGGCGCAGGAGGCCCAGCCGTTCGAGCCGCCCTGCATGGGCGCTGTCGGCCCGGAGCGAGGCGAGGCGCCGCGAGGCGGCATGGCCCGCATGACGGCCCTCCCGCTCGCTTTCGGCGGCAAGCCCGCCCAGCAGCGCGGCGGCCGAGCCGGCGGCGGAGCCGGTGCCGGCCGCGCCGAACCGCGCGCGGGCGCGGGCCAGCGCCTGCTTCAGCCGGCGGCGGCGCTGGCGTTCGCGCTCGGCGTCTCCGGCGCGGATATCGGCGGCCTGCGCGTTGGCGGCGGCGCGGCGCCGGGAGGCCGCCTCGGCGGCGGAGGCTTCGGCGAGCAGGGCATTGCCCGCCGCCAGGGCTACGGGAAGAAGTGCGCTCATATGTCTGTCACCTTGAGTTCGGTTGCAGCGGAAAGGAGGTGGAAGGGAAGCGGGCTCTCGTGCTCGATGCGCCAGAGCGGGGCCGCGCCGTCGCGCCGCC
>JAPOZD010000109.1 GCA_026706245.1 Alphaproteobacteria bacterium | reverse complement strand
CGGCAGGCCGTCGGTCCAGGCCCGGTCCGGCGCGTGGCAGGTTGCGCAGGAGACCCTGCCGGAGATCGACAGACGCGGATCGAAGAACAGCGCCCGGCCGAAGGCGATGGCGGCGGGCTTGCCGGAAACCCGGTTGCTCGGATCGGGCGCCGGGGCCGGCGGCCACGGCCCGTGGCGCAGGATCCGGCGCTTTTCCCCGGCGGTGAAGTCGAGCGCCGGCGCCGGTGTCGGGATGCTGGAAACCATGCAGACCGCGATCGCAAGTCCGGCCAGCCGGGCGGCAACCGGAACGCCGGGGCGCCGGGGGGTCATTCCAGCACCGTTTCGGCGGTCAGCGTCTCCCGGCCCGCCGCGCCGCGGATATCCAGAATGAGCCGCCAGCGGCCCGGCATGTGGAACAGCAGCCCCTCGGCCGTTCCGGACAAGCCGTTCAGGGTCACGGTGGGCCGGTAGTTCATGCCGTGCCGGTGGTCCGGCATCCAGCCGCGCACCCGGACCCGGCCGACCGGCGGGCCGCACAGATGGAAGCGGATGGAAAAATGCTCGCCGACCGGAATGGGAGCGGGCTCCGACCGCCACCATGCCGTCCACAGCGTTCCGGCGAGTCTCGCGCCGCTGGACCAGTCCCGGGGTGCGTCGCAGGCATTCGCCCGGTCGGCCGCGAGACCGAGCGCAAGGGCGGCCGCCAGAACCGGTCCGCCGAAGCGCCGCCGGGCCATGGTCAGGTGCGCAGGTTTGCGAGATGTGGCCGGATCATCGCCTCGCCATTGCGCCAGGCGATCCTTTCGGCGAGGTCGGGCGGCAGATCGGCCAGCCATTGCCGGGTCCACTCGGCATGCCCGACGACATAATGCCACCGCTCCGGCGTGAAGGTGTCGGTGCCGACCATGACGCGGTCCGGGAAGGCGGCGAACAGGGCGCGCCAGTCGTCATCGACCTTGCCGTCATGGGCATGCTCGCTGCGGAAGGCCAGGTCGGTCCAGAGCTTCGCGTGCTTCGCGAGCATCGGGCCGACGACATCCGGACCGACGAAGCCGGCATGGGCCCAGAGCACCCGCGCTTCCGGCCATTGGGCGAAGATGCCGTCCACCGCGCCGGCGTCCGAGTGGGCGTGCAGGAGAAGGTTGTGCTGGCGCGCCAGTTCGATCATGCGCCGCGGCACGGCCTTGCCGGTCTGCGGGGCGAAGAGGTGGAACTCGCCGACCGCGACCCACCTGAAGCGCCTCAGACGGTCCTCCAGGAAGTCGATCACCGACGGATCATCGACCCAGCTGCCGGTCTCGCCGCGCCGGCGGTAGGGGCGCAGGCTGGGCAGGACGAGGTCCGGCGCGGCGGCGTGGAGCGCGCGGGTGCCGGCATCGCCCGAGCTCGACACCAGCGCCCGCTTCAGCCCCGCCTTTTCCAGAATGGCGGCGGCGTCGCCGGCGGAGAGGAGCACGGCCGCATCGTGGCTGAAATGGATATGGGCGTCGAAGATCGGCAGCGGCGCGCCGGCAGCGCGGGCCGCCGGGGGCAGCAGCGCCGCGGCGGCCGAGCCTGCGAGAAAGCGGCGGCGCGAAACCATGGCAGGGCTCCTTCCTGCTGGCGCGGGCGGGTCAGAAGCCGTCCATCCACGCCTTGACCAGCCGCCAGGCGATGCTGTCGCGGCGCGGCAGCTCCATGTCGAACTCCTCGATCCGGCCGATCTGCTCGCGCGTCATCCAGCGCGCGTCCTCCAGCTCCTTCGGATCGATATTGAGCTCCATCGCCTCCGCCTCGGCATGGAATCCCAGCATCAGCGACGAGGGGAAGGGCCAGGGCTGGGAGGCCATATAGCGCACCTCGCCGACCGTGACGCCCGCCTCCTCGAACACCTCGCGCGCGACCGCCTCCTCAAGGCTTTCGCCGGGCTCCACGAAGCCCGCAAGCGTGGAATAGATGCGCCGCGGAAAGTGGTGCGTGCGCCCCAGGAGGCAGTTGTCGCCCTTGTGGACCAGCATGATGACGGCGGGGTCCGTGCGCGGGAAATGCTGCGCGCTGCAGCCGGTGCAGTTGCGCTGGTAGCCGCCGTGGCTCACCTCCGTCGGCGCGCCGCAGACGCCGCAGAAGAGATGGCGCTGGTGCCAGGTCATCATGCCGCGCGCATGGGCGAGAATGGCGCCCTCGTCCGCCGGGATGACCGGCCCGATCTGGCGCAGGTCCTCGAACGCGCCCTCCGCCCCGATGCGCGGATGGCCGTAGGGGTCGTCGAGATGGGAGAGGTCGAGGCCGATATAGAGCGTGTCGCCCTCCAGCCCGAGCACCACTTCGTGCTGGGCCGAGTCGAGCAGCTCGCCGGCTTCCTCGACGGTCAGGATCAGCGCCCGGTCGTCCTCCGTGTGGACCAGCGAGCGCGAGCGCCAGACCGGCACCAGCCGCGTGTCCTTCGCCCGCCGGCGCGCGGCCACCCAGGCCGCGTCCTCGCGCAGATGCGAGACGCGGTCGAGCGGCGCGCCCGTGTACCAGAGGTTCTTCAACATCGGGGCGAAAGGAAGCATGGCAGCCGGGCGGGCGCAACAAGGCTTCGCGCTGCTGCTACCACTTTCGGCGAGAGGGCGATACGCGGCAGCGGAGGCGTACGGAGTCTTGCGGCTCGGTGTCCGGGATGGACATGAATATACTTCTCCCAAAGGCGAAAGGCAGACCAAGCACCAGGAGCGCCCGGCATGACGGATCGCCAGCTATTGCCCGCGCTGCGCCGGCATCTCGAATCTCTCTCAGACCGCCTCGGGAACCTCGGGGAACCTGTTGAAGCCAGGATCGCGGGCGGCATTGCCGTGAACTACTACACAGGGCACCGGATGTCGGACGATGTCGATATCGACTGGTCGCATCGCGTTCCCATCCCGCCTGACATGCAAGTCTTCGAAGCGCCGAACCCGGACGGCCCGCATGACCGGCATCTGGTTGCAATGGATGGCGGCTTTTCCGACGCAATGGGGTCCTTCCCGCCGGACTGGGGGAAAAGGGCGCAGGAAGTGTACCGGGCGGGAAATATCATCATCCTCATGATAGATCCCGTCGACTTGGCGGTATCGAAGGTCGCACGGTTCTCGGACCGCGATCGGGAAGACATCCGCCAGCTTGCCGCGCAAGGCCTTGTCGATCCGTTGCTCTTCGCGGAAAGAATGGAAGAAGCTCTGGAATATTACGTAGGGGATACTACGTTCATCCGGCGTAATTTCGAGGAAGCGAAAGAGATCGTTGCGAGGGAAGGCGATGTCACCGGGCCATCGTGAGGATGTCTTCGGCGCCGCGCGGCGCAGGGAACGCGACCTGATGGAACTCCTCGCGAAGGTAGCGGCCGGCCGGCATATGCCGGATGGTCGCGAGGATGAGGCTTCTTTGCGCCAGTTGGGCTATGCCTGCGAGCTGGCGCGCGGCCGGGTCGAGGACCCCGACGGCAATCTCGGCCGCGCCGCCCGCTTCTGCCGGGAACGTCTCGAAGGAACAGCAGTGCCAGCCGGCCGTTTCCGCGATCCGGTGCAGGCGAGCTGGGGCGCCCCCTGGCATGTCGATGCAGGCAAGCTGCGCACGGAACTCCCCCTTCACCTGATGAAGTTGCGCCGGAAAGCCCGGAACGCGGAAGCGGAGACGGCCTGACTCCGGGCCGCATACCCGAAGTGCCCGTCTCGCCGCTTCACCGCGCGTCAACGGGGCGCCGGACAATCGAAAACGGCATCCGGTTTCGGAACCGGACATATCCGGGATTCCGGGTTAGATTGGCTCGAAGTACGCAGCGCCCTGACGGGAGGAAGATCGATGGCAAGCTTCAATGTCAACGGCCGGAGCGTGATGGCGGATGTCGACGACTCGACGCCGTTGCTCTGGGTCCTTCGCGACACGCTGGACTTGACCGGAACGAAATACGGTTGCGGCCTCGCCCAGTGCGGCGCCTGCACGGTCCACCTCGACGGTGAGCCGGTGCGCAGCTGCATCACGCCGGTTGCGGATGTCGAGGGAGCGTCGGTGGTCACTATCGAGAAGATGGGCGAAGACCGCATCGGCCGCGCCGTCCAGGAGGCCTGGGTCGAAAAGGACGTGCCGCAATGCGGCTATTGCCAGAGCGGACAGGTGATGAGCGCGGTCGCCCTGTTGCGCGACAACGCCGCGCCCGGCGACGCCG
>JAPOZD010000222.1 GCA_026706245.1 Alphaproteobacteria bacterium | reverse complement strand
GGAGTTCCGCCCTAATCGTCCGCATTCAGGTCAGCTATGAGCGCATCGACGCCGCCGACGGAGACCAGTTCGTTACGGCGGGCGGCTTCCATGGCTTCGACGGTTTCCGCATTGGGCACCAGAGGGTCGAAGGGCAGCCGTTTTTCGGCGGCGGTTCGAACCATCATCAGGCGGAAGGCGTCGGATACGGTGAGGCCCATGCCGTCGAGCACGGCTGCCGCCTCGTTCCTGGTCTTCTCGTCGATGCGGGCGCGTATCGCGACGGTCACGGCAACGACCTCCTGTAGCGGGAAACAGGATAGCTGCGACGGAGCGAAACGGCAATTACCCCCCGCCGATGCGGGGGAGGAGATAGACTTCGGCGCCTTCGGGGATTGGGGCGGTCAGGTCGTCCTGGTGCATGACGCCGTCTATGGCGACGGCCATGCTTTCCTCGACCTGGCGGCCGAGACCCGGAAAGCGCACCTCCAGGTCCCGGACCAGGCCTCTTATGCTGGTGGCGTCCGACTCCAGCTCGGCCATGCCGCCGGTGTATTGGCGGCAGGCCGAGTGGGTCAGGACGATGCGCGCCAAGGCGGGGCTATTCCTCCGCCGCGGCCTGCTCGTCCACCGCCTTGCGGACCTTGGGCGGCGACATGGGCAGTTCCGTCAGCCGGATGCCGATGGCGTCCTGGATGGCATTCGCCATCGCAGCCATGGGCGGCACGATCGGCACCTCGCCGACCCCGCGCGCGCCGTAGGGGTGCCGCGGGTTCGGTACCTCGATGACGACCGTGTCGATCATCGGCAGGTCCGAGGCCACCGGGATGCGGTAGTCGAGGAAGCCCGGATTCTCCAGCCGGCCCTTGTCGTCGTAGATATATTCCTCGTTCAAGGCCCAGCCGATGCCCTGCACGGCGCCGCCCTGGATCTGCCCCTCGACATAGGAGGGATGGATCGCGCGGCCGGCGTCCTGCGTCGCCAGATAGCGCAGCACCTTCACATGGCCGGTCTCCCGGTCCACCTCGACATCGACAAGATGCGTGCCGAAGCCGGGGCCGGCGCCCTGGGCGTTGAGCGAGGAAGTGGCGGCGATCGGCCCGCCGGTGCGGCCCGACTTCGCCGCGAGGTCCTCCAGCGATAGCGGCTCGAAATCGCCCGCATTGCTGCCGGCGGGAATGGCCTCGCCGTCCTGCCACTCCACCGCGTCGACCGGGATGTCCCAGGTCTTGGCGGCCCGCGCCTTCAGTTCGTTCACGACCGACTTGGACGCCTCCACCACGGCCATGCCGGTGGCGAAGGTGACGCGGCTGCCGCCGGTGAGGAAGCAGTAGCCGACCGAACTCGTGTCCGCGACGATCGGGCGGACGCGCTCCACATCGATGCCGAGCACCTCGGCGGCCATCATCGCCATGGAGGCGCGGGAGCCGCCGATATCCGGGTTGCCGGTGGCGACCACGGCCGTGCCGTCCTCGTTGATGTTGACGGTTGCGGAGGATTCGCCGCCGATATTGAACCAGAAGCCGGCGGCGACGCCGCGCCCCTGGTTCGGCCCGAGCGGCACCTTGTAGTTCGGGTGGTCCTTCACCGCCTCCAGCGTCTCGACGCAGCCGATATCGCCGAAGGTCGGGCCGTAGGCCGCCTTGGTGCCCTTCTTCGCGGCATTCTTGAGCCGGAGCTCGACGGGGTCCATGCCAAGTTTATGCGCGAGCTCGTCCACGGCGCTCTCGACGCCGAAGTTCGAGATCGGCGCGCCGGGCGCCCGGTAGGCCGCGACCTTGGGACGGTTGGTCACCACGTCATAGCCGGTGATGCGCACGTCCTGGAGGTCGTAGACCGCAAAGGCCGTCATGCAGCCGGGGCCGACGGGCGAACCCGCATAGGCGCCGGCCTGGAACTTCAGCACCGAATCGCCGGCGACGATGGTGCCGTCGCGCTTCGCGCCGATCTTGACCCAGACAGTGCCGCCCGAGGTCGGGCCGGAGCCGCGGAACACCTCTTCGCGGGTCATCGCCATCTTGACCGGCCGCCCGGATTTCCGCGACAGCACGACCGCCAGCGGCTCCAGATAGACCAGCGTCTTGCCGCCGAAGCCGCCGCCGATCTCGAGCGGCGTCACGCGAATCTCGGAAATGTCGATGCCGAGCAGCTTCGCCACATAGGCGCGGACCATGAACTGCCCCTGGCTGGAGCAGTAGATCTGCACCTGCCCGTCGGCGGCGTATTGCGCCACGCAGGCATGCGGCTCGATATAGCCCTGGTGGACCGGCGCGGTCTTGTATTTGCGCTCGATGACGATGTCCGCCTTCTCGAACGCCGCGTCCACGTCGCCCAGCTCGAAGACCATGCGCTTGGCGACATTGGATGGCGTCGTCGGCTTCGGATCGAGGCCCGAGGTGAACATGTCGTCATGGAGGACGGGCGCGCCCTCGACCATCGCGTCCTCGACGTCGATGACATGCGGCAGCACTTCGTAATCGACCGCGATTGCGGCATCGGCGGCGGCGGCGCTGGTAGCCGCCACGGCCGCCACGGCATGGCCGTCATAGAGCGTCTTCCTGCGCGCCATCGTATTGTCGGACATGTCCTTGAAGTCCGCCGGGCCTTCGCCGACGAAGGCTTCCTCGCTGGTGATCTCGGGCAGGTCGGCGGCGGTCATCACCGCCTTCACGCCCGGGATCGCCTCCGCCTTCGAGGTGTCGATGGAGCGGATGCGGGCATGGGCGTGCGGGCTGCGCAGCACCTTGCCCACAAGCTGGCCGGGAAGCTGGAAATCGGCGCCGAACTGGGCGCGGCCGGTAACCTTGTCCACGCCGTCCGGGCGGATCGGCCTCGTGCCGACGACCTTGAGATCGGGGGTTCCGTCGGGTGCCATGTCAGGATACTCCTCGCATGTCGGCGGCCGTGTCGAGCACGGCGCGGATGATCTTGTCGTAGCCGGTGCAGCGGCAGAGATTGCCGGCGAGCCAGTAGCGCGCCTCCTCCTCGGTGGGATTCGGGTTGCGCTCCAGCAAAGCCCTGGATGCGACGAGGAAGCCCGGCGTGCAGATGCCGCATTGCAGCGCCGCATATTCCAGGAACTTCTGCTGCAGCGGGTGCAGCTGGTCCCCGTCGGCCATGCCCTCGATGGTCTGGATGGCGTGGCCCTCGGCCTCGACGCCCAGCATCAGGCAAGAGCAGACGAGGCGGCCGTCGACCGTGATCGAGCAGGCGCCGCAGTCTCCCGTGGCGCAGCCTTCCTTGGTGCCGGTCAGGTGCAGCTCGTCGCGGAGCACGTCGAGCATGGTCTGCTCGGTATTGCAGAGGAACTCGACCGGCTCGCCGTTGATCGTGGTGGAAATGTGATGTTTCGCCATGGTTTCGGCTCAGGCTCCCGCGCGCTTGAAGGCAGTGGCGGCCGCGCGGCGCGCCAGCACGCCTGCGACCTTGGTGCGGTATTCGATGGTGCCGCGCTTGTCGTCGATCGGCTTGCAGGCGGCCCTTGCGGCGGCATCGAGCGCGGCAAGCGCCGCATCGTCGAGCCTGCTGCCGACCAGCGCCGCAGCCGCATCGGGGAGGACCAGCACGGTCGGTGCGACGGCCCCGAGCGACACCTTGGCCGCTGTGCAGGCGCCGTCCTCGCCCAGCGTCACGCAGACGCCGGCGCCGACCACGGCGATGTCCATTTCCGTGCGCGGAATGAAGCGCAGATAGGCGTCTCCCGTGCGCGCCGGCTTCGGCGGCAGCTTGACCGCGACCACCATCTCGCCCTTGGCGAGTGAGGTGCTGCCCGGCCCGGTCGGTACCTCCTCGACCGGAACCTCGCGCTCGCCGCCCGGCCCGGCAATGACGACCGTGGCGCCCGCCGCGATCAGCGCCGGCACGGAGTCCGCCGCCGGCGAGGCATTGCAGAGATTACCGACGAAGGAGGCGCGGCCCTGGATCTGCGTCGAGCCGATCAGTTCGACCGCCTCGACCACGCCCGGCCAGTCCTTCGACAGCGTTGCGTGCTCGGCCGCCTCGGCGCCGGAAACAGACGCGCCGATCCGGTAGCCGCCGCCCTCGGTCGTAATCGTCCGGAGTTCGGGAATCCGCTTGGTATCGACGATCAGGTCCGGCTTCAGAATGCCGGAGCGCAGCTGCACGAGGAGGTCCGTGCCTCCCGCCAGCACCCTGGCGACGCCGCTTGCGTT
>JAPOZD010000280.1 GCA_026706245.1 Alphaproteobacteria bacterium | reverse complement strand
CTGGGAGGAAACTACGGCAGCCAGGATGGCGACGTGACGTTCACCGGCGCGGTGACCCTGAGCGGCGCGGTGACGGTGGACAGCGATCAGGACAATGACGGCGAGGCCGGAAACATCGTCTTCAGTTCCACCATTGACGGGAACCATGCGCTGACGCTGGACGCAAACGGCGGATCGGTGACGCTGCCGGGCGCGGTGGGCGGCACGACGCCGCTGGCGAGCCTGACGGTGGATGGGGGGCAGATCGACCTGAACGCGGTGGCGACCGTCGGCGCGATTTACATCGAAGGGACGAACATCGACCTGAACGGGGAAAACTACACCAGCGAAGACGGCGACATCGCGTTCGACGGCCCGGTGGACCTGCATACGGACGTGACGGTGGACAGCGACGCCGACGCCGACAGCGCAGATGGGTCGATCCGTTTCACCGCAACGCTCGACGGCGCCTACGCGCTGACGCTCGACGCGGACGGCGGGAACATTGATTTCGACGGCGACGTCGGCGCCGTCGAAAAGCTAGGGGCGGTGACGATCGCCGCGGCCCGTGACGTGACGGTAGCCACCTCGATGAGAGCCGTTTCCTTCACGCAGCTTGCGGGAACCGGCACGACCGACTTCGGAACGGATACCCTGTACGCGGATACCTTCGTCAACGTCAGCACACGGGACATATACGGGAGGATAATCGCGAAGGACATCGTGTTGAGAGCCGGCAACTTCATCGGCGTGACCGTGCGGACCGGCACCCTGACGATCGAGGCCAAGGACACGAATATCAAAGGCAGGGTAGGCGGTGTCGGAGGACAGGGTGCCGCCGACAAAACCTTAATCGACAACCGGGGACCGGGTTCGTACAAGCTCAACGGGTTCACCATTCTGGGCACCGGAGCCGGGACGCGAACCTATGCCGAGCTGACCGCGCTGCCGCTGTCGAGGACGCTGGAGTCGGCACCACGCCCGGCGACAGCCGCCGATGCGGTCTTCTCCCCGTTCATTCCGGTATTCCGGGCGTCCGCGGTCGGTGCGATCGACAACCCGTATGCGATCAACATATTCGAAACGCCTTTCCCGTTGCTGACGCCGCCGCCCGGAACGGACTCTGAAAACAATGAGTCGCCGGCCGTTATTCGAAAGCCATGACGGCTGCTGAGCCGGAACGCTCGGGAAGGAGAAAGACGCCGATGCGAAAGACTTTCTACACGGCCGCTGCGGACAGGCCGATGCATACGATCCGGACGCGGCCCGTCCTCGTTGCGGCCGCCCTGGCTGCGCTGATCGGCGCATTTGTCATGAGCGCCGGCGCGGAGGGTTCCTCGCGGGAAGGCAATGTCGACAAGGAAACGGTCGATCCGCAGGTGGCGGGATTTCGTTCGGCCCGCTTCGGCATGTCGATGTCCGAAACGCTTGAGGCCATACAACACGATTTTCAGCTTCGACGCGAAGATATCCTCGAGCAATCCAATGACGAGGACAGGACTTCCAGCCTGGTGGCGACGGTTACAGAAATCTTTCCCGACAGCGAACCGGCTCAAGTCGTATATATTCATGGTTACAGGCAGAAAAAGCTGATTCAGGTCAATATTCTATGGGGATCTCCGGTGACCGGAGAACCGGACCCGCAGGCGTTGGTGACGACCGCCAACATCCTACGGAAATATTTCGGCCAATTGGGTTTCGACCCCGGGAAGACAGTGATGAACACCCGTGTGGATGACGGCGCTTTCATAGTCTTTCGCGCAACCGACGAACAGGAACGAATGGTGCTGCTGCAGCTGATCAGCAGGAAAGTTCCCGGCGAAGAAGGGAAGGGAACAGAGAAACCCGAGCCGCAGGACCGGGTTGTGTCGCTTTGGCTTTCCTATATCGAGGACACCCGGAATCCGGATATTTTCCAGATAGAAAAGGGGAAATTCTAGCCGGAGAAGACGACGGCTTTATGAACGAAGATATCGGCTTTGTGACCGGCATCACCCTCAGCTTCTGACCCGTCCCCTCAAAGGGACACAACAGGCGGGCCGGCTCCGCGCGGCCCACTTTCTCTTGTGCGCCAGGCGGGGGAGGAAGCATGCCGGGACCGGCTGCGACCCTCTGGCCTGCCGGTTGCGTCTCGACCGATGCGGCGGCGCGGCCTATGTCTGGCGGCCTGTTGTCCGGAAAGGCCGCATGCTTGCCCGTTTCCAGGCCCTGCCGCCCATCGCCCGGGGCATCTCGCTGATGGTCGCCGCCACGCTCTGCTTCACGGCGATGCACACCATGGCGCGCATGATGGGCGAGGCGCTGCCGCCCTTCGAGGTCGCCTTCTTCCGCAACCTGTTCGGCCTGCTGGCGCTCGCGCCCGTCTTCCTGCGCCACGGGGCCCGGCCCCTGCGCACGAAGAAGCTGCGTCTCCACGCGCTCAGAGGCGCGGTGCAGGCGGGCTGGATGCTGGCCTTCTTCACCGGGCTCACGATGATACCGCTCGCCGACGTGACGGCGCTCGCCTTTTCCGCGCCGCTGTTCGGCAGCCTGCTGGCCGTGGTCCTGCTGGGCGAGATCATCCGCAGGCGCCGGGTTGCGGCGCTGGCCGCGGGCTTCGCCGGCGTGCTGGTGGTGCTGCGCCCCGGTTTCGAGGAGGTGAGCGCCGGGGCGCTGCTGATCATCGCCGCCTCGGTCGCCTGGGGCCTGACGATCACCATCATCAAGGTGCTGGCGAAGACCGAATCGAGCGTGACGCAGACCGTCTATATGAGCCTGTTCCTCACCCCGATCACCCTCATCCCGGCGCTGTTTGTGTGGGAGTGGCCGGCGGCCGCGCACTATCCCTGGCTTGCAGCCATCGGCATCTTCGGCACCCTCGGCCACATCGCGTTCGCGCAGGCCGTCAAGCTCGCCGACACGACGGCCGTGCTGCCGCTCGACTTCCTGCGGCTCATCTGGGCGAGCCTCGCCGGCTTCTTCCTGTTCGCCGAGGCGCCGGACGCGCTCACCTGGCTCGGCGGCGCGGTCATTTTCGGCTCCGCCACCTATATCGCGGTCCGCGAAAGCCGGCTCGC
The DNA here is from genome assembly GCA_026706245.1 of Alphaproteobacteria bacterium. GTDB lineage: Bacteria > Pseudomonadota > Alphaproteobacteria > Bin95 > Bin95 > Bin95. The sequence goes on along the minus strand of JAPOZD010000280.1, from coordinate 32,008 downwards.
CCGGCCGCAGCCGGCCCCGACCGCGCCCGCCGACACCCGGTGAAGCCCGATGTTCGCGCGCTTCCAGGCCCTGCCGCCCACCGTCCAGGGCATGTCGCTGATGATCGTCACGACGCTCTGCTTCACGGCGATGCAGACGATGGTGCGGGTGATGGGCGAGGCGCTGCCGCCCTTCGAGGTCGCCTTCTTCCGCAACCTGTTCGGCCTGCTGGCGCTCGCGCCGATCTTCCTGCGCCACGGCGCCGCGCCGCTGCGCACGGGGAAGCTGCACCTCCACGCGCTCAGGGGCGCGGTGCAGGCGGGCGGGATGCTGGCCTTCTTCACCGGGGTGACGATGATCCCGCTCGCCGAGGTCACGGCGCTGTCCTTCTCCGCGCCGCTGTTCGGCAGCCTGCTGGCGGTGGTCCTGCTGGGCGAGGTCATCCGGGCGCGCCGCATCACGGCGCTGGTCGCAGGCTTCGCCGGCGTGCTGCTGGTGCTGCGGCCGGGCTTTGCGGAGATCAGCACGGGCGCGCTGCTGATCGTCACCTCCTCGCTCACTTGGGGCATGGCGATCACCCTCATCAAGGTGCTGGCGAAGACCGAATCGAGCGTGACCCAGACCGTCTATATGGGCCTGTTCCTCACCCCGATCACCTTCGTCCCGGCGCTGTTCGTGTGGGAGTGGCCGGCGCCGGAGCACTATCTCTGGTTCGCGGCCATCGGAATTGTCGGCACGGTCGGCCACATCGCGTTCGCGCAGGCCGTGAAGCTCGCCGACTCGACGGCCGTGCTGCCGCTCGACTTCCTGCGGCTCATCTGGGCAAGCCTGGTCGGGTTCTTCCTGTTCGCGGAGGTGCCGGACGCCCGGTCCTGGCTCGGCGGCGCGGTCATTTTCGCCTCGGCCACCTATATCGCCTTCCGCGAAAGCCGGCTGGCCCGGTCCCGGGCGGTTCGCGATGCTTCCACCGACACTTGAACAAGCCGCCAAACGGCCATATAATAACGATAAATTTGACACTTCGGAGTCAATCCGATGACCACCGCGATCATGCGTTCCGAGCGGCCGGTGCTGTTTCCGCCCCGGCTGCGCCGCGGCCTTCGCCGGCTGGGCCTGAGGGCGCTCGGAAGCGCGCAATTGGCGGCGGGACTGGCGCTGGCGCTGGCGCTGGTCACCTACGACGCCTCCGATCCGTCGGCCAATGTCGCCTCGGGCGGCTCGACCTCGAATGTGCTCGGCGGCGGCGGGGCCTGGATTGCGGACTGGCTGCTGCGCGGCTTCGGCGCCGCGGCCGCGGCCGCGGCCATAGCCCCGATCGCCTGGGGATGCCGGGGCCTCAAGCTGAAGCGGACCCGCCGCACCGCGCTCCGCCTGGGCGCGCTGGTCCTCGTGCTGCCCTGCCTCGCCATGGGCCTGGCGGCGCTTCAGGGCATCGCCGACTGGCCGCTTCGCGAAGGCCCCGGAGGCGTCGTCGGGACCGTGCTGCTCCAGCATGCGGGCCTGCTGTTCGGCGGTTCGGCGTGGATCGCCCCTGTCCTGGCCCTGGGTCTGGGCATCGTGCTCGCGGCCTGGGCCTTCGGCTTCGACCTTGAGGACTGGGCCTGGGTCGGCGCCGGGGTGGTCGCCGCGGGCCGCGGGCTTCGCCGGCTGGCCCGCAGGGTGCCCCTGCCGTCGGTCGGCCTCCCCGGCCATGCGCGGCGGACGGAAGCGCCGCAGCGTACCCGCCGCCGGGCCGCGCCCGCCCTGCGCCAGGCCGAAATCGGGGAGGACGACCCGGTTCCTCCCCCGGAAGCGGAGGAGGTGCCGTCCGTGCCGCCGCCGCCCGCGCCGGAACAGCCGGCGCCGCGGCGCCGGAAACGCGGGCCGGCTATCCAGCAGCGCAGCCTGCCGCTCGACGACGGCTACATGGCGCCGCCCGTCGATATGCTGCAATTGCCGCCGCCCGACGCCGAGCGCGGCATGCCGGACGAGGAAACGCTGGAGCGCAACGCCGCCCTGCTGATGTCGGTGCTGGAGGACTTCGGCATAGGCGGCGAGGTCGTGGCGACGCGGCCCGGCCCCGTGGTGACGCTCTACGAGTTCGAGCCCCAGGCCGGTATCAAGTCTTCCCGCATCATCGGCCTTGCGGACGATATCGCGCGCTACATGTCCGCGGTTTCGGTGCGCGTGGCCCTGGTTCCCGGCCGCACGGTGATCGGCATCGAGATGCCGAACCGCATCCGCCAGACGGTCTTCATGCGCGAACTCATCGAGACCGACGCCTACGAACTCGCCAGTGCCGACCTGCCGCTGATCCTCGGCAAGGATATCGGCGGGGCCCCGAGGATCGCCCAGCTGGAGCGGATGCCGCATCTGCTGATCGCCGGCACGACGGGTTCCGGCAAGTCGGTGGCGATCAACACCATGATCCTGTCCCTGCTCTACAAGCTGGCGCCTGAGCGCTGCCGGCTCATCATGGTCGATCCGAAAATGCTGGAGCTCTCCGTCTATGAGGGGATCCCGCACCTTCTGACGCCGGTCGTCACCGACCCCAGGAAGGCCGTCACCGCGCTCAAATGGACCGTGCGCGAGATGGAGAACCGCTACCGGGCGATGTCCGCGCTCGGGGTGCGCAATATCGGCGGCTACAATGCGCGCATCGCCGAGGCGCTCAAGCAGGGCGAGACCCTGACCCGCCGGGTGCAGACCGGCTACGACCCGGAGACCGGCGCGCCGGAATTCGAAGACCAGCCGCTCGACATGCGCCCGCTGCCCTTCATCGTGGTGGTGATAGACGAACTCGCCGACCTGATGCTGGTCGCGCGCAACGACATCGAGACGGCGATCCAGCGCCTGGCCCAGATGGCGCGGGCCGCCGGCATCCACCTGCTGATGGCGACCCAGCGCCCCTCCGTCGATGTCATCACCGGCACGATCAAGGCGAACTTCCCGACCCGGATCAGCTTCCAGGTCACCTCCAAGATCGACAGCCGCACCATTCTGGGCGAGGGCGGCGCGGAGCAGCTTCTCGGCCAGGGCGACATGCTGTTCATGGCCGGCGGCGGGCGCATCGCCCGCATCCACGGCCCCTTCGTCTCGGACGAGGAGGTCGAAGACGTCGTCGCCCATCTGAAGGCGCAGGGCGCGCCGGACTATCTCGACGCGATCACCGAGGACGAGGATGTCGCCTCCGGGATTCCCGGTTTCGAGAAGGCCGAAGGCGAAACGGGCGAGGACGACCTGTATGACCGCGCCGTGGCCTTCGTGGCCCGGGAGCGCAAGGTTTCCGTCAGCCTCATCCAGCGCCATCTGCGCATCGGCTACAACCGGGCCGCGCGGATCGTCGAGGAGATGGAGGCCCAGGGCGTGGTCAGCGGGCCCAACCACCAGAACAAACGCGAGGTGCTGGTGGGCGGCCATGGCGACTGACCGGCTGCTCCAGACCGCGGCGGCGGCCCTGTTCGCCCTTGCGTTTACCTCGCCGGCCGCGGCCGACAACGCCGCGCTTGACGACGACGACCGGGCCGCCATCGCCCGCGCCGAGGCCTATCTCAACAGCGTGACCACCCTGCAGGCGCGCTTCGTGCAGCTCGATGCATCGGGCGAGGCCGCCACCGGCAGGCTCCAGGTCAAGCGTCCGGGGCGGATGCGCTTCGACTACGACCCGCCGACGCCGATCCTGCTGGTGTCGCGCGGCACGGAGCTGGTCTATTACGACCGCGACCTGAAGACGGCGACCCGCCTCGACTGGGAGGACACGCCCGCCTGGTTCCTGCTGGCGGACAGGGTGTCGCTGGCCCCGGGCGGCCCTTACCGGGTCGTGGATGTCCATCGCGCGCCCGGCCAGCTTGTCTTCACGGCCGTGGACGCCGATGCGCCGGAGGACGGACGGATCGCCGTCAGCTTCGCCGACCGGGCCGGAACGCTGAAACTGGCGGGCTGGGTCGCAGTGGATGCGCTCGGCCAGCCGACGCGGGTCACGCTCTTCAACCTGGCGGCGAACCAGCCGGTGGACGACAAGGCCTTCGTGTTCGACGAACCGGTCGGCGCCTTGGAGCGGCAAGACCCCTAGCGGTGGCGCCTCCGGCGCCGGCCGCGCTATAATGGCCCGCCGACAGCCGGAAGGGACGGATCGACATGGCGTTTCCCGAATTGCCGCCCGGCGCGGAAGGTTGGCGCGAGCGTGTGAAGGCGGATCTCGCCGCGCAGATCGAGGCCGGGGCCACGCTTTACGGACGCCGCGCCGACGGTTGCTTCGTCGCCCGCAGCAAGAGCGGCGATGTGGTGTTGGCCCAAAAGGGCGAGCCGGCGCCGACGCCGCCCCGAAAGGACTGAAGCGCCAACAATCATGGCGCAACCCGTCCTGTTCATCGTTGCCGGCCCGAACGGCGCCGGCAAATCCACATTGACGAAATCCGGGCGTTTCGAGCGCGCGCGCATTTTCGACCCCGATGCTGTGGCCCGAAGGATGGCGCCGGACGATCCTGCCCGCGCCGCCGTTCTCGCTGGCCGCCGCATCGCACAGGAACGCCGGGCGGCGATGGCGGCGGGCGAAACCATTCTTCTGGAAACGACCCTCTCGGGTCGGGATGTCTTGCGCCTGATGCGCGAAGCCCGTGCCACCGGCTACCGGGTCGAACTGCACTATATCCGGCTGGAATCGGTCGCCGTCCATTTGCTCCGCATCGAATGCCGGGTCAGGGCCGGCGGGCACGATGTGCCGAAGGCGGATGTGCGCCGCCGTTTCTCGCGGTCGATGGAGAACCTGCCGCGCGCCATGGCACTCGCCGACGAAACCCGGTTCTACACCAATGACGATCCGGATACGCCGCTCGACGAGGCGGCGATCGCCGTGTTCCCGAGCGGGCCGCCGCCGCGCTGGGTGGCCGAGGCCTGCATGGCCGCCCTGCTCCCGCTGGAAGCGGAAGGCGGTTGAAACGGAGCGCGCGGCGGCGAATAATCCGGGATGTCAGGCCGCGACGGAGCCAAGTGAAATGCAGACGCTGACCCCCGAACAACGCCGCAACTGGAACATCGACGGCTATCTGCTGGTGGAGGGAGCGCTCCCGCCGGACCGGATCGCCTTCTTCTCGGACAAGATCGACGAAATCCGCAAGCGGCCCGGCTACGAGCCCTTGTCCGGCATGCTGCCGCGCGGCCATTACGGATGGGTCGAGCAATGCGCCGACCAGAACCCGGAAGCCTTCATGGACCGGCGCGACCTGCTCTCCTACGACCAGGCCTTCATCGACCTCATCGACCATGCGCCGGTGTTCGACCTGATCGTGGACATCATGGGGCCGAACCTCGCCTTCAGCATGTCGCAGGCGATCGTGCGCGCTTCCGGCGACGGATTCGAGGGCTTCACCCACACCGACGGCGGCGAGGGCCAGCGCGAGGTGCGGGTGACGGAGACGAGCCGGCCCATCGCGGTCAAGGCGCTCTACCTGCTGACCGACGTGGAAGGCCGCGACGCCGGCAATTTCACCGTGTATCCCGGCAGCCACATGCGCCCCTTCCCCTGGGACCGCCAGCCGCCATTGTCCCCGCAATCGCCGGGCGCGGTGCATCTGGAAGGCAAGGCGGGCGACTGCTTCATCTTCTCCCACGCCCTCTGGCACGGGCCGGCGCCGAACCGCTCGGGACGGGCGCGCAAGACCCTGCTCTACAACTATTCGCAGATGTTCATGCGCGCCTATGACTATCACGGCTCACACGCGCTAACCCAGCGCGCCACGCCGCGCCAGCGCCGCCTGATGGGCGATCTCGGCTACGACTTCCGCCCCGGCTCCTATTTCTATGTGCCGGACGACCAGACCGAGGTCATCATGGGAGGAGCCGGGGCCGCAGCCGAATAGGACGAGGGCGGCCGGGAGGACTCAGAAGGCGGTGAAATACTCCGCCTGCTCCCATTCCGAGACGGTCGAGAGGTAGCGGTCCCATTCGGCGCGCTTGAGCCGCGCCAGATAGGACACGAAGCCGTCCCCGAGCGCGGCGCGATACATCCCCGACGCCTCGAAATGCTCGATGGCGGCCAGCAGGTTCGCGGGCAGGCGCTCGGCGTCCTCATCATCATAGGGCCGGGAAAGCGGCGGCGGCGCGGCGAGGCGGTTCTCCAGCCCGTCCAGTCCGGAGAGGATCTGGAAGGCGAGCGCAAAATACGGGTTGGCGGTGCTGTCGGGCACGCGGTTCTCCACCCGGCTTGCCGGGTCGCCGGGAGCCAGGAGCGTGCGCAGCATGGCGCCGCGATTGTCCTCCGCCCAGCCGATGCGGTCGGGCGCCAGCAGATAGGCCGTGTAGCGCTTGTAGCCGTTCACCGTCGGCGTCGTCGCGATGCAGGAGGCCGCGGCATGGCGCAGCAGCCCCGCGATCCAGCCGTCTGCCTCGGGCGTAAGCGCGCCGTCCGCGCCGGGCGTGAAGAGGTTTCGCCCGTTCGCATCCGCGAGCGACTGGTGGATGTGCCAGCCATTGCTCGCCGCGTTGGGCAGCCTCGGCCGCGCCATGAACGAGGCCAGCAGCCCCTCGCGGTGGCAGACCTCCTTGACCAGCGTGCGAAAATTGACCGCCATGTCCGCAATTGTCATCGGATCGGCGGGAGCGAAGGTGAACTCGAACTGGCTCGGCCCCATTTCGATCTCGACGCTGCGCACCGGCATCCCCATCGCCTGTGCGTTGCGGCGGAGTTTGTCGAGCAGCGCTTCGTTCTCGCCGTAACGGGTCTCCGTCAGATACTGGTAGCCCTGGTTCAGCGCGCGCGTCGCGGGCGGGCGGCCCGGCATGGTGGTGTCGGCATGCTCAAGCGCGGGATCGGTGACTTCGAAGACCTGGAACTCGACCTCGAGGCCCATGACCGCCCGTATGCCCCGTGCGGACAGCCGGTCGCAAGCCGCCCGCAGCACCTGGCGGGAGGCAAAGGAAACGGGCTCCCCCGAAGTCGCCGCCACGTCGCAATGGATAAGCGCGGAATGCGGCGACCAGGGCAGCCGGCGGAATGTGTCCGGCAGGGGCGCAAGCAGCAGGTCGCTCGCTCCGGACATCTGCGCACCACCCGTCTCCGACCAGACGGGAAACACGGTCCGGTGGGAGACGTCCTTGAGCAGCAGCGTGCTCGGGACGCGGATGCCGGAGGCGAAGGCGTCCGTCAGCGCCTCGGCGGTAATCGTCTTGCCGCGCAATATGCCGTGCGGGTCGGCAAGGACCGTGCGAACGGTCTCGATCCCCTCCGCTTCGACCAGGGCGACGACCTCCGCCGCACGGGCGATGTCGTCGGCGGAATACGCCCCGGAGGCTGCGAGTGCGCCCGCCCTTATCCTGTCTTCAACGGCGCTCATGCCCGCCTACAGGGACGCATCCCAGGGGCAGGCGGCGCGGCGTTCCCGGTCGGCGCGCATGCTGGCGGCCTCCCAGTCCGCCGTGTCCGCAATGGCGTCGTTGGACAGGGGCCCGGCGATCCGGGCCGCGCCGCGGTTCAGCATCGGCAGGGCGGCCCCGTCGCCCGCGGCAAGGCCCTCCATCGCCGCCTGCAGCAGCCTGCGGTAGCGGACGATGCCTATGTCGGTGCCGGCCAGATGCTCTTCGGTGCGGTCCTGTATCGGGCCCATGCCCTCCACGGCCCACTGGTCATGCACATTGATGTCGAACCCCATGCCGGTCCAGGTCCGGGTTGCCTGCTCCTCGGGATCGTATCCGTAATCGTTGCGCCGGTTCTTCAGCGGCGTGTAGCCGGGCAGGCTGTGCTCCTTCAGCCTTTGCGCGCGCATCGTCTCCTTGTCCACCGGCCGGTCGAAGCTGGTGAACAGCGAATACCAGTAGCAGGTCTCGTCATCGACCGGCACATGCCACTGGGTGATCGTCATCTCGCGGCTCATCGGGATGCAGATCGCGCCGGGAAAGATCTGGTTGGTGACGCGCACATGGGTCAGGCCGTTTTCCATATGCCTGAGCGTGGTCAGCCTGAGGCCGAAATCCGTTTCCTCCACCCTGATCTCGGGGCGCGGATAGTCCCGCAGCAGCCGGGTCATGGGGATGTTGGAGCCGGCTGCGGCGCTGTCCCGGAACTGCCTGCCATAGCCGTCCTTCGGGTCCTCGTCTTCCAGGAAGCGGTGCAGGAAGGAGGCGTGGGCGGGGTCGATGCCGATCTCCAGCGCCTGCAGCCAGTTGCATTCCCAGAGGCCCTTGAACGCGAAGACATGGCTGCCGGGCGCCCGGAAACAGTCGAAATTGGGGAAGGCCGGCGGTTCGCCCGGGCCCAGATAGGCAAAGACGACGCCGTTCTTTTCGACGACCGGGTAGGAGGTCGTCCGAAGCCGTTCGTGCATCCGGGAGCCCTCGGGCTCGCCCGGTTGTTCCAGGCACCGGCCGTCGCGGCCGTACAGCCAGCCGTGGAACGGGCAGCGCAGGCCATTGTCCTCCCGTCGGCCGAAGCAGAGGTCCGCGCTCCGGTGCAGGCATTGCCGGCCGATCAGGCCGAGCCCGCCCTCGTCGTCGCGAAACAGCACCAGCCGCTCGCCCAGAAGCGTCACCGGCACCACCGGGCGCCCGCCGTCCAGCTCATCCGCCAGCGCCGCCGGCTGCCAGTAGCGGCGCAGCAAATCGCCGGCGGGTGTGCCCTTGCCCGTCAGGGTGAGCCGTTCGTTCAAATCCCGGCTGATCATGGGTTCCGCTCCTGCAATTCGGGCTATCCGGCGCGACGGACCGCGGGCGGCGCCAGGCATGCCTTGAGCGGCGTGTCCGGGTCCGCCGCGGCAGACCTGTCGAACCGGCCGGGCTCGCCGGCCAGCCGGCGCGAGGCCATGTGGTCGGCGACCGCATTGACGGAATAGACGGCGACAAGGCGTTCGCCCAGCGTCTCGATCAGGCTGAAACTGCCGCGTTCGACATCGCCGCGGACCGTGATTTCGCTTCCGGCAAGCGACAGGCCCGTCATCTGGAGCTTCATGTCGAACTGGTCGCTCCAGAACCACGGCACGGGGTCGTAGGCTTTGCCCGCGCCCGCGATCTGCCCGGCCACCGCCTTGCCCTGATCGACGGCGTTCTGCACCGATTCGAGCCGCACCCGGCGGCCCGCAGCCGGCAGGTGGAAGGTCGTGCAGTCGCCGATGGCGTACACATCCGGGAGCGAGGTTTGCAACGCGTCGTTCACAAGCAGTCCGCCGAGCTCGGTCGCGGCGCCCGCCTCCACGCCCAGGCCGGTCTCGGGCCGGTTGCCGACGCCCACCAGAACGAGGTCCGCCGCCAGGGTGGCGCCGTTCGAAAGCGCGACCGAGGCGACCCGGCCGGCATGGGCGGCGATCCTGTCGATTTGCGCGCCGAGATGGATGCTCACGCCCCCGGCCCTGTGCCGGTCTGCGATATAGTCCGACAGGAAGGCGGGCGCCGCGCGCTTCAGCAGCCGCTCCTCAGCCTCGACGACATCGACCGAAAGCCCGAGCTTGCGCGCCGTGGCGGCCACCTCCAGCCCGATGAAGCCGCCGCCGACGATGACGAGCCTCGCGCCGGGCGCAAGCGCCTCCTGCAGCGCAAGCGCGTCCCGCATGCTCCGGAGATGGAAGACATTGGCGTATCGGAAGCCCTCGAGCATCCGCGCGCCGGCTCCGGTGGCGAGCACGGCCTTGTCGTAGGCGAGCGTCCCGTGTTCCAGGAGCACGGTTTTCGATGCCGGGTCGAGCGCGGAGGCTCGGGTCCCAAGAAGGAGTTCGATGCCGTTCCGCTCGAAGAAGTCCGGCCCGCGGAGCGCGATCTGCTCCGGCTGCTTCTCGCCCGCCAGCATCGCCTTGGAGAGCGGCGGCCGGTGATAGGGCGGACAGTCCTCTTCCCCGACCAGCCGAATCGGCTCTCCGTAACCCGCCTGACGCAGCGAGACGGCGGCCTGAACGCCGGCATGGCCGGCGCCGACGATGACGGTGCCGGACATCAGACCTGCACGCCCGGCAGGTCGAAGACCGCTCCTTCCATGGACGGCTCCAGCTCGATCTGGCAGGAAAGCCGGCTGTTCGGGCGCCGTTCGTCCGCTGTGAAGTCCAGCATGTCCTGTTCGTATTCGTCCGTCGCCTCGCCGACGATCTCGGGGGCGTACACATGGCAGGTCGCGCAGGCGCAGGCCCCGCCGCATTCGGCCTCGATGCCCGGCACGTCGTTGCGGATGGCGGTTTCCATCACGGTGGCGCCGCGAAGACCGCTCACCCGGAACGTCTCTCCCTCGGCGGTCCTGAAGGCGATATTGATTTCATCGGTCATGCGGTCGATGCCCTTGCCGGGAATCCGGGCCGCCCTCCGTCAGATCGGCATGCAGATCCTTCAGATGCGTGTTGAGGTCGTCGAGGGTCTCGCCCTGGGTCCAATGGTCCGGAAACTCCCGAAGACAGCCGAGCCCATGCGTCTTCTTCCCGCCAACATACGAACTCGATCATCTCAGCGGCTCCCGGATAAGCGGGCGTGCGATCCGGCGTCTCCAACCTAGCGAAGCCCGGGGCCGGCTTCAACAAAGCGTTCGGGCAGTTGCGCCGGACGATCCTGGCTCAACCTTCGAAGGCGATGAAGGTCCTGAGTTCGATGCTCTCGCGCGGCGGCGCGGTGAGGTCCTGGTCCGGCAGGGCGAAGGCGCCGTGGGGCGTGTAGCGCGCGCGGCCGTCGTCCAGGCTGTCCCAGCCCTTGATGAGCAGCACCTCGTCGCGCTCCATATGCGGGGCCCAGTACCATCGATGCGCGGGTGAAAAGGCGAGCTGGTAGATTTCGCCCACCCGGTCGGGAAAGACCTGGTCGGTGGCCAGCAGGTCCTCCTTCGGGATGCTGCCGGCATCCGCGAGCGCCAGCGGCGAGCGTGCGACCGGCCCCCGGATCGGCCGCCAGACATTGATCTGCACGACCCGCCCGCCCGAGCCCAGCACGCGGTCCACGGTCTCGCCGCCCAGCACGTCGCGGGCGCGCTTCGGCCCCGAGTCGTCCGTATAGTCCACATGCACCCGGCCCGCCGGCATGCGCATGCCGTCCGGATTGGATGCGCCGGCGCCCGCATCCGAGCGCCGCGTGCGGTCGAACACGGCGGCGATGTCCGCTCCGGTCAGGCGCTTCAGGAAGTCTTCGGTCTCGCGGTCGTAGGCATCGGCGGACGCCCCGTCGTCGTAGAGGTCGTCCACCGCAGTCTCATGCCGGCGCAGCTCGAATCCCGTCACATCCAGCGACAGCCGGTCCCGGTCTGCGCGCATGTCGTGGATGGTGACCGGGCGGTCCTCAGTCCTGAAATGGATCCGGGGCACCCCGCCCGTGATCCGCGAACTCTCGAACCAGGGCTTGGCGTCCTGGCGGACCGTGAAGGTGAGGTCCGCAACGATCCGGTTCACATCGTGGGCGTCCGGCATGGCGGTACCGAAGCTCCTTTACGTCTTTGGCTCGGGGGGCGACATTCGGGTTTTACAGGTGGACCGAATCCGGCAGGCGGTCAAGGGCGCGGGCCGGAAAGAGAGGGGAATTCCATGCGACTCGAAGGCAAGACGGTTCTGGTGACGGCCGCGGGACAGGGCATCGGGCGGGCGATTGCCGTTGCGGCGGCTGCCGAGGGCGCGCGCGTGACCGCAACGGACATTGCGCCCGAAAAGCTCGCGGGCCTCGACAAGGGCATCGAGACGCACCGCCTCGACGTGACCGACGGCGCAGCTGTGGCGGCATTCGCCGGGCGGCTCGGGCCCCTGGATGCGCTCTGCAATGTCGCGGGCTTTGTCCATCACGGCACCATCCTGGAGGCGACGGAGGCGGAGTTGGATTCCGCCTTCGACCTCAATGTGAAGTCGATGTTCCGCACCATCCGGGCCTTCCTGCCCGGCATGATCGAGAGGGGCCGGGGGTCCATCGTCAACATGGCCTCGGTCGCGTCCAACCTGAAAGGCGTGCCTTTCCGCGCGGTCTATTCCACCACCAAGGCGGCGGTGATCGGGATGACGCGGGCGGTGGCGGCCGACGCCATCTCGACGGGCGTGCGCTGCAACGCGATCGCGCCCGGCACCGTGCAGTCGCCTTCGCTCGACGAGCGCATCGCCGCCTTCGACGACCCCGTGCAGGCGCGCCGGGACTTTATCGCCCGCCAGCCGCTCGGCCGCCTCGGCACGGCGGAGGAGATCGCCGCGCTGGCCGTCCACCTCGCCGCCGACGAAAGCGCCTACACCACCGGCGCCGTCTTCATCGCCGATGGCGGGATCACCCTGTAGGACGGCGCGCCGGCAACCTGCCGCGGCTCGGAGTCCGGTAGCCGCGCCCTCTTCAAATCGGCGGCGAGGGCTCCTGAACGGTGCCGAAGCGCGGTCAGAACAGCCCGACCACCTCGCCGCCCTCGTCGAGGCCGATGGCCTCCGCCGCCGGCACGCGCGGCAGGCCGGGCATGGTCATGATGTCGCCGCAGACCGCGACCACGAACTCCGCCCCGGCCGCAAGCCGCACCTCTCGCACCGGGATGGTGTAGCCCTCGGGCGCGCCCCGCAGCACCGGGTCGGAAGAGAAGCTGTATTGCGTCTTCGCCATGCAGACCGGCACATGGCCGAACCCGCCGGCCTCGAAGCGCGCAAGCTGGTCCCTGACCCGCGCCGGCGCCTCGGCCCCGTCGGCCCGGTAGATTTCGCGCGCCACGGCCTCGATCTTCTCCCAGAGCGGCAGGCCGTCCGGATAGACCGGCGCGAACTCCGCATCGCCGCTGTCCGCCAGCGCGGCGACCGCCCTCGCCAGGCTCTCCGTGCCGGCGCCGCCCTCGGCCCAGTGGGTGCAGACATGCGCGGAGGCGCCGCGCTCGTCGGCGAGGCGCCGGACGGCCGCGATCTCCGCATCCGTGTCCGCGGTGAAGCGGTTGATCGCCACCACCGCCGGCACGCCGAACTTGGCGATATTGTGGAGATGGCGGCCGAGATTGGCGAAGCCCCGCTCGACCGCGGCCACATCCTCCTCGCCGAGCGCATTCCGTTCGATGCCGCCATGCATCTTGAGCGCGCGCACCGTCGCCACCACCACGACCGCGTCGGGCTCGAGGCCCGCCTTGCGGCACTTGATGTCGAAGAACTTCTCGGCGCCGAGATCGGCCCCGAAGCCTGCCTCGGTCACCACATAGTCGGCGAGCTTGAGCGCCGCGCGGGTCGCGACCACGCTGTTGCAGCCATGCGCTATATTGGCGAACGGACCGCCGTGGACGAAGGCGGGGTTGCCTTCCAGCGTCTGCACGAGGTTCGGCTGCAGCGCGTCCTTCAGCAGCACCGTCATCGCGCCGTCGGCCTTGAGGTCGCTGGCCGTGACCGGAGACTGGTCGCGCCGGCCGCCGACGTGGATCTGGCCGAGCCGGCGCTGCAGGTCCGCGCGGTCCGAGGCGAGGCAGAGGATCGCCATGATCTCCGAGGCCACCGTGATGTCGTAGCCCGTCTGGCGCGGGAAACCGTTGGCGACGCCGCCGAGCGAGACCGCGATGTCGCGCAGCGCCCGGTCGTTCATGTCCACCACGCGCCGCCAGGTCACCCGGCGGGCGTCCAGCTCCAGCCCGTTGCCCCAGTAGATGTGGTTGTCCGTCATGGCGGAGAGCAGGTTGTGCGCGGCGCCGATGGCGTGCATGTCGCCGGTGAAATGGAGGTTGATGTCCTCCATCGGCACGACCTGGGCGTAGCCGCCGCCGGCGGCGCCGCCCTTCATGCCGAAACAGGGGCCGAGCGAGGGCTCCCGCAGGCAGATCGCCGTGTTCCGGCCGATGCGGTTCAGCCCGTCGCCGAGGCCGACTGTGGTGGTCGTCTTGCCTTCGCCCGCGGGCGTCGGCGTCATGGCGGTCACCAGGACGAGCTTGCCGTCGGGCCGGTCCGCCAGACCGTCGATGAAAGCGGCGCTCACCTTGGCCTTGTCGCTGCCGTAAGCCACCAGCGCGCTCTCCGGGATTCCGAGCCGCTCGCCGATTTCGCCGATCGGCCGCAAAACCGCTTCGCGGGCAATTTCGATATCGCTCTTGGCCATGGGGGGCGCCTTCTCCTCGCCGGACGGAAGGGGCGCAGAATGACAAGCCCGCGCGCTCGGCGCAAACGCCTAATGCGCGCGGCCGGAAGACCCTGCCGCGGCCGGAGTCAGCCCGATCTCTGCCGCAGCGCGCCGAGGGAACATGAAACGGCGAAAAACAGCACGGCCAAGGTCACGATGGAGGGGCCGGTCGGCGTGTCCCAGCGCCAGGAAGCGGCAAGGCCGGCGAAAACCGATGCGACGGCGATAAGCGCGGCGGCCGCCGCCATGCGCTCCGGCGTACCGGAGAACGGCCGAGCGGCGGCGGCGGGAATGATGAGCATGGCGGTGATGAGCAGCACGCCGACCACCTTGATCGAGACGGCGACGAGCACCGCAATCGCGATCGTCAGGACAAGCTGCTCCCGCTCCGGGCTTATGCCGCCGCCGCGCGCCAGTTCGGGGCTGAGCGTGGCGGTGAGCAGCGCCGGCCAGCGCCAGACGATCACGCCCAGCACCGCCGCCGCGCCGCCCCAGATCACCGCGAGGTCCCCGCGCGTCACGGCCAGGATTTCGCCGAACAGATAGGCTTCCACATCGATGGCGCGCGGCGAGGCGACGGCAACCGCCACAAGGCCCACGGCGAGACTGCCATGCGAAGCGACGCCCAGCAGCGTGTCCATCGCGAAGCCCCGGCCGGAGAGCGTCGAGACGGCGACCGCCATCGCGACCGCAGCGGCGAGCACGCCGATGACGGTGGACATCGAAAAGGCGAGCGAAATGGCGACGCCCAGGATCGCGGCATGGGCGGTCGCGTCGCCGAAATAGGCGATGCGCCGCCAGACGACGAAGCAGCCGAGCGGGCCGGCCGCCAGCGCCACACCGATACCGGCAAGGCAGGCGCGGGTCAGGAAGTCGTCGAGCACCCGTCCTCCGGCGTGTGGCGGTTGAAGGCGAGCGCGCCCGGCTCCGCCTCGCCGAACAGCATGCGGTATTCCGCGGCCGAGGACACGGCCACGGGCGGCCCCTCGCACCAGATGACGCCGTTGAGCGCGATGACGCGGTCCGTCGCCCCCATGACCACATGCAGGTCGTGGCTGACCATCAGCACGCTGCACCCCAGCCGGTCGCGCACCGCGCCCACCAGCCGGTAGAGCGCGGCCATGCCCGGATGGTCCAGGCCCTGCGCCGGCTCGTCGAGC
Source organism: Alphaproteobacteria bacterium (assembly GCA_026706245.1). Classification (GTDB taxonomy): domain Bacteria; phylum Pseudomonadota; class Alphaproteobacteria; order Bin95; family Bin95; genus Bin95. The sequence goes on along the minus strand of JAPOZD010000280.1, from coordinate 16,900 downwards.
AGCAGCAGGTCGGGCTCGGCGAGGAGAGCGCGCGCGATCAGCACGCGCTGGAACTGCCCGCCGGAGAGCGCTGTCATCTGCCGGCCGCCAAGCTCCGGAACGCCGGTTTCCTCCAGCGCGCGCGCGATGCTGCCGTTTCGCCGCCTGGCGCCGAGGCGCAGGAAGCGCTTCACGGTTATCGGCAGGGTCGAGTCGAGATGCAGGCGCTGCGGCACATAGCCGATGCGCAGGCCCGGCGCCCGCTCGACGCGCCCCGTTGTCGGCGCCACAGCGCCCACCAGCGCGCGCAGCAGCGTGGTCTTGCCCGAACCGTTGGGGCCGACGACGGTCACGATCTCGCCGCGCTCCACAGCGAGGTCGATATCGTGCAGCGCCAGTTGCGCGCCCAGGCGGACCGTGAGGCCGTGCGCTGCGATCAGCGGCACGGCGCGCCCCCTTCCTCGGCGCAGGCGCGGCAGAGCCCCTCCGCCTCCATGACCGAGCGCTCGATGGCGAAGCCCGCTGCCCGCGCTTCCCGCAGCAGCGCGGCCGGCGACGGCGACACGCAGGTCTCGGCCACCGAACGGCAATTGCGGCAGATCAGGAAGGCCGGCGCATGCGATTCGTCGGGATACATGCAGGCGACGAAGGCGTTCAGCCGCTCGACCTTGTGGACGAATCCCTGCTCCATGAGGAAGTCGAGCGCCCGGTAGGCCACCGGCGGCTGCGAGCCGAAACCGTCCTCATCGAGGCGCTTCAGCAGGCCGTATGCGGGCATGGCGGCATGGCTTTCCAGCAGAATCTCCAGCGCGTGCCGGCGGACCGGCGTGAAATTCACCCTGTCCTCCGAGGCCCGGCGTTCGGCCTCGTCGAGCACGCGGCGGATGCAGTCCCCGTGGTCGTGCGGGCGCATGGCCTCCGCCGCCGCTGTCCGTTCCGTCTGTCTTGCTGCCGCCATCCGCCTTCCCGCTGCCCTTGAATGTTATAGTATAATGTCCCGCAGATCGATCCGTCCTCAGGATACAGGATGCCAGCATGAAACGCCGCCTCTTTCGACTCCCGCTGTTTGCCGCGCTCGCCTCACTGGCCGCCCTGCCGGCCGCGGCGGCGCCCATGGTCGTGACGGACATCCCCCCGGTCCACTCGCTTGCCGCGCGCGTCATGCAGGGCGTGGGCGAGCCCGCCTCGATCCTGCCGCCCGGCGCAACGCCGCACGGCTATTCCATGCGGCCCTCGGAGGCGGCCCGGCTGCAGGCGGCCGATATCGTGTTCTGGGTGGGCGAGGGGCTGACGCCCTGGCTCGAGGACGCGGTGGAGAGCCTCGCCGCGGACGCCGTGTCGGTCGAGCTGATGGAGGCGCCGGGGGTGGCGCTGCTCGAGTTCGGCGAGGAGGGGCACGGCGACCATGACGACGACCATGACCGCATGGAGAAGCATGCCCACGAGGACGATCACAAGGAAGAACATGCGCACAAGGACGACGACCACAAGGACGAGCACGGCCATAAGGACGAACACGCTCACAAGGACGAAGACGACCACAAGGACGAGCACGGCCACGAGCATCATGGCGACATGGACCCGCATATCTGGCTCGACCCCGCCAACGGCAAGGCCATGCTCGCCGAAATGGCTGCCCGCCTGGCGGCGCTCGACCCGGCCAACGCCGATGCCTACAGGGCCAATGCGGCAGCCGGGGCGGCCGAGCTCGGTGCGCTCGCGGCGCGGGTGGAGGCCCTCGTGGCACTCGTGCGCGGCAAGGCGTTTTTCACCGCGCATGACGCCTACCGCTATTTCGAGCACCGCTTCGAGATCGAATCCGCCGGCTCCGTGGCGCTGTCCGACGCCACCCCGCCCGGCCCGGCGCGGCTCGACCGCATCCGCAGCGAGATGCGCGAACACGGCGCGCTCTGCGTGTTCATCGAGCCGCAGCTCGACCCCAAGCTCGCGCGGACGGCCGCCGAGGGCAGCGGCGCGCGCGTAGCAGTGCTCGACCCGCTGGGCGCGGACCTCGAAGCCGGTCCGGGGCTCTACCCGGCGCTGATCGAGAACCTCGCCCGCAGCCTCGCGGACTGCCTCGCGGGCTCCTAGCCGGCGCTCAGTAGGAGAAGGGCCAGGCGCGGAGCCGGTTGCGCGCGCGCCGCCAGAGCGCGGCCAGGCCTTCCGGCTCCAGCACCAGGAAGACGAGGATCAGGACGCCGAAGGTCATCTGGCGCACCTGCGCCACCGCCTGCGCCATATAGGCGAGGTCCACGAACCAGGACCCGGCCGTGGTCATGGCGAGGAACACGAAGCGCGGCACGAGGCTGAGGAAGGCGAGCCCCAGCAGCGCCCCCCACACGCTGCCGAGCCCGCCGATGATGTTGATGGCGAGGTAGTAGATCGAAATCGCGAAGGTGTATTGCTGGTAGTTGGCGACACCCAGATAGTAGGTGAACAGCACGCCGGCGACGCCGCCATAGGCCGCCGAGAGGGCGAAGGCGGCGAGCTTCACCCGGGCGGTGTCCACGCCCATGAGGGAGGCCGCCGTCTCGTGCTCGCGCACCGCCACCATGGCGCGGCCGAGGCGGGAGCGGCCCAGGTTCAGCGCCGCCAGCAGCCCGGCGACGGCCACGGCCATCACGAACAGGTAGAGCTCCGCCGCGCTGTCGAGCCGGAGCCCGAACAGCTCCGGGCGCGGCACATGGATCGAGGCCTGGATACCGCCCGAGATCGCCGGCGTGCGGTTGATGATCCACTCGATCACCAGCTGCGCGGCGAGCGTGGAGATCGCAAGGTAGAAGCCGCGGATGCGCAGCGACGGCAGGCCGACGACGATGCCGATCAGCGCCGCCATTGCCGCGCCGGCCGGGAGCGTCAGCCAGAACGGCATGTCGAGGCGCACCGCGAGATTGGCGGCCGTGTAGGCGCCGACGGACATGAAGGCGCCGTGGCCGAGCGAGATCTGGCCGGCATAGCCGAGCAGGATGGTGAGCCCGAGCGCGCCCACGAGGTTGATCGCGTTGAGCGTGAGCACCGCCAGCAGGTGCTCGCCGCCGAACAGCGGCACCGGCACGAACAGCAAGAACAGCGCGGCCCACACGGTCCGCCGGACGGCCGGATGCGGGAAGAGCGCCATGTCGGCGCGGTAACTGGTCTTGTAATGGCCGGATTCGCGGAGGAACATGCCCGCCCGAACGGGTAACGGATAAGCGGGTGAGCAAAGCATGAAACTCAAGCGCGTGGAACATGTCGCCATCGCGGTGCGCGACATGCGGGCATCGATGAAGATGCTGGAGGAGACGCTCGGTCTCGAACTCGACTATGAGGAGCGCATCGGCGACACGCGGCTCGCCATGTATCCGGTCGGCGAGACCAGCATCGAGCTGCTGCAGGCCGAGGGTCCGACGTCGCAGGTGAACGGCTGGATCGAGGACAACGGCGAGAGCATCTACCATCTCTGCTTTGAGGTGGACGATATCGACGCCGCGCTCGCGGAACTGAAGGGCAAGGGCGTCAAGCTGGTCGACGAGACGCCCCGCACCGGCCACGGCGGCAGCCGCATCGCCTTCCTCGACCCGGCGTCCACCGGCGGCATCGTCATCGAGCTGGCGGAGCTGCCCGCCGGGCATTAGCGCGGTATCCGGCCGGGTCGAACCGGGCTCGTCCGCAGAACTCAACCGTCACCCCGGACGGCGCGTCAGCGACGGTCCGGGGGCCATCTCCCGGCCTTTCCACCGGGCTGAAACGGTTGTGGATGGGCCCCGGATCGGGGTCCGGGGCAACGACTCCGGCTAACCGAGCACGCCCTCGCGGCGGCGGAGGAGGCGGCCGGGGAGCGCGCCGGTGTGTTCGCCCTGGTGGATGACCACCTCGCCGTTGACGATCACCGTCCCGACGCCCGCCGGATAGGTGTGCGGCTCGTCGAAGGTCGCCTCGTCGCGGATCGTGCCGGCGTCGAACAGCACGACATCGGCGGCCTGGCTCTCGCGCAGCAGGCCCCGGTCCGCCATGCCGAGCGCCCGCGCGGCATTGCCGGTCATCTTCGCCACCGCCTGCTCCAGCGTCAGCAGCCCCTGCTCGCGGGCATAGCGGCCGAGCATGCGCGGGAAGGTGCCGTAGAGCCTCGGATGCGGCTTGCCCTGGGAGGTGACGCCGTAGGGCGCGACGCAGGGGCCGTCGGAGCCGACCGTCATGGAGGGCTCGGCCGCGATCCGCCGCACGTCCTCCTCCGACATGCTGCGCACCAGGATGCGCGTGCCGCCCCGGTCCTCGACGACGATGTCGAACACTGCCTCCAGCGGGTCGCAGTCGCGCGCGGCCGCGATCTCGGCAATCGTCTTCCCCGGCTCCGCGGCGCCGGGCGAGTTGGCGATGCGGATATCGTCCCAGCTCTCGATATGGCCGAAATTGTTGAAGCCGACCTCGGCGATCTTCTGGCGCACGCGCGAGCGGATCTCCGGGTTGGCGAGCCGCGCCAGCATGGCGTCGATGCCGCCCTCCTGCAGCCAGACCGGCAGCAGGAAGCGCAGCGGGTTGGTCGCCCAGTCATAGGGATACTGGTCGCAATGCACGTCCACGCCCCGCGCCCGCGCCGCCGTGAACTGGCCCAGCAACTCCTCAGCCTCCCCCCAGCGCCCGGTGCCGGAGAGCTTGAGATGCGCCACCTGGACATGGATGCCGCATTGCTCGCCGACATCGATGGCCTCCGCCACCGCCTCGTGGACGCCGTGGCTCTCGTCGCGCACATGGCTCGAATAGCGCCCGCCATGCGCCTTCACTACCCGGCCGAGCGCCAGCACCTCTTCCGGCTTGGCGTAGCAACCGGGCGCGGTGAACAGGCCGGAGGAAAGCCCGAGCGCACCCGCCTCCAGCGCCTCGGCCAGCATCTCCTGCATGTGCCGGAGCTCGGCGTCCGAGGGGTCGCGGTCCTCCATGCCCATCGCCATCAGCCTCAGCGTGTTGTGCCCGGCCTGCATGACGGTGTTCAGCGAAAGCGCCGGCCATGTGTCCATGTAGCGGGCGAAGTCGGTCTCCTCGAAAGGCAGCCAGGGCGCGCTCGCCGAGAGGTAGTCGCGCAACGTCTCCACCCGGCCGGGCAAGGCGGGCGCGACGGAGAAGCCGCAATTGCCGACCACCTCGGTCGTCACGCCCTGGCGGATCTTGCATTCCGCTTTCGGGTTGAGCGGCAGGGTGAAGTCGGAATGGGTGTGGATGTCGATGAAGCCGGGCGCGACGGTCAGGCCGTCCGCGTCGATCACCCGTTCCGCGCTGCCCGCATAGCCCTCCTCGACGGCCCGGATGCGCCCGTCCCGAATCGCCAAATCGGCCTTGCGCGCGGGCGCCCCGGTCCCGTCCACGACCTCGCCGCCCCTGATGAGAATGTCGTCCATCCGGGCGTCCTCCGAAAATCGCAAGCGTCAGCCGGCAGGATAGCGCAGATCCGGCCCGTCAGCGCGGTTCTCTCCTCGTGTCACGACCCGCCTTGCGCCCGCACATAGCTTTCGAGCACGCGGTTGATCCGGGTCTGGTATCCCTTGCCGGGCGCGCGGAAATAGTCCAGCACGGAACGCTTGACGCGCATGGTGATCTGCTCCGTGCGGTCGGGCCGGCCGAGCTCGGCCTCGCGCCAGAAGTCCGAATCCAGTTCCGGGATGTCGTCGAAATCGATCTTCCCATCCGGGACAGACGCGATCTCAGCCGGCGTCAGGGGTCTCGTATGCGCGGCCATGATATGCCTTTCTCTCCTTGCCGGACGCCGGCTCCCGCTTCAGCCCGCCCCGCCGGCGATGGGTGGCTTGCGGGCGAACCAGGGGCGGGCGGCCTCGATCTGGGCGGAGAAGCGGAAGAGCGCGGCCTCGCCGCCATAGGGCGCGACCGCCTGCACCGCGACCGGCAGCCCGTCCGCATTCGTTCCCACGGGCAGCATGACCGCCGGCTGGCCGGTGATGTTGAACCAGACGGTGAAGGGCGAGAAGGCGAAGACACGCCGCCAGTATTCGTCCACGTCCTCCATCATCATGTCGAGCCAGCCGAGCTCGACCGCGATGCCCGTCGCCAGCCCCGGCGTCAGCAGCAGGTCGTAGCCGGCGTGGAAGGCGGCCATCTGCCGGCCGAGCCGGTGCATGGCCTGCGTCGCGCGCACATAGTCCGCCCCGCTCACCCGTTCGGCCATCTTCGCGGAGAGCCAGGTGACGCGCTCGACCTCGTCCTCGCGGGCCGCGCGGCCGGCGGTGGGGTGGCTCGCAAGATTGACCGCGGTGTTGGCCGCCATGAGGGTAAGGAAGGTCGGCACCATCGCCCCGCCGTCTATGGCGGGGTCGGCCTCCTCCACCTCGTGCCCGAGTCCGGCGGCGAGGCCCGCAGTCTCCTCCAGCACGCGGAGCGCGTCCGCCCCGACCTCGGCGCCGTTCGGCGCGCGGCGGGTAAACGCGATGCGCAAGGTGCCGGGGTCGGCGCCGGCCTCCTCCAGGAACGGCCGGGCCGGGGGCGCGGCGCTGTAGGGGTCGCCCGCGCCCGGCCCGCGCGTGGCGTCGAGCAGGGCCGCGCTGTCGCGCACGGTGAGCGTGACGGCGTGCTCGGTGGACAGGCCGCCCAGCCCCTCGCCCATGAAGGGCGCCATAGTGTTGCGGTTGCGGGTGGGCTTGAGGCCGACCAGCCCGCAGCAGGCCGCCGGGGCGCGGATCGAGCCGAAGCCGTCCGAGGCGTGGGCAGCCGGCAGCATGCGCGCGCCGACCGCCGCGGCCGCCCCGCCGCTGGAGCCGCCGGATATGCGCGCCGTGTCCCAGGGGTTCTTCGTCGCCCCGTGCAATTGCGGCTCGCAGGTCAGGCTGAGGCCGAGCTCGCAGGTATTGGTCCGCCCGAAGATGACGACGCCCGCGCGCTTCAGCCGCTTCACGAGCTCGCTGTCCTCGGCCGGCACGACGTCCTCGAAAAACTTGCAGCCCCGCGTGGTCGGGAAGCCGGCGAGCGAGGCGCTCAGGTCCTTCAGCAGATAGGGCACGCCCCGGAGCGGCCCGTCCGGCAGGCCCCCGGCGATCGCCTGCCGGCCATGGTCGTAGAGCCGGGCGGTGACGGCGTTGACCGCGCCGTTGCGCACCTCGACCCGCTCGATTGCCGCTTCCAGAAGCGCCTCCGGCGTCGTCGCGCCGCTTGCGACGAGCGCGGCCAGCCCGACCGCGTCATGGTTTTCGTACTCCGCAAAAGCCGCCATCCCGACCCCCGTTCGCATCCGCCGCCGCGCGGCACGCGGCGAACATTGCATGTGGCGGCGTTGGCGCCGCCGCCGCCACTATAGCCGCGACAGCGAAGCGGAGACATGCAGGGGCTCTTCCGGCCGCTGCTTTCTTCCCCTTTCCCTACCGGATTCGCCCATCGCGATTGATCCGGCATCCGCGTTGAACCGCGCGGAACCGATAGAGGCCGTGGAGGGTGGTATAAGGTGCTGCACGCGATACTGGCCCTGCAAGGAGGAAGCCCCATGCGCCCGACGGCGAGGGAGAAGGCGGATTTCGATCGCGACGGCGCGGTGCTGATGAAGGGCGTCGTGCCGGCAGCATGGCTCGGCGTGCTCGCGGACGCGGTCGAGCGCGACATCGCGGAGCCGGGGCCCTATTTCAACGGCTACCGGCCGGAGGCCGGGCGCTTCCACGGCAATCTCCGCATCTGGGAGACGCATGAAGGCTTCCGCGCCTTCTGCTGCGAAGGACCGCTCAGGGAGGTCGCGGCGCGGTTCCTGGGCGCCCGGCGGCTCAACCTCTTCTACGACCAGCTCTTCGTGAAGGAACCGGGCACGCCGCAGCCGACGCGCTGGCATAACGACCAGCCTTACTGGCCGGTGCGCGGCTGGCCGGTCATGTCCTTCTGGCTGCCGCTCGACCCCGTGACGCGCGAGAGCGGGGCCTTGTCCTTCGTCGCCGGCTCGCACCGCTGGGAGCGGTGGTTCCAGCCGGAGCCCTTCGCGAAGGGCGGCGCGGCCTATGAACGCGGCGAGAACTACGAGCCGATGCCCGATATCGACGCCGGCGGCTACGACATCCTCTCCTGGGACATGGAGCCGGGCGACGCACTCGCCTTCCACGCCATGACCGTCCACGGCGCTGGCGGCAACCTCACCTCCGACACCCGCCGGCGCGGCTATGCGGTGCGCTATTGCGGCGAGGGCTGCGCCTATTTCGCCGGACCCGGCCCGAACGACAACCTGCGCAACCCGGCGCTCGCCGACGGCGACCCGCTCGACAGCGCCCAGTTCCCCGTCGTCTGGCCCTGAAGCCGGCCCCGGTCCGCCGGAGACGATGGCCCGACCGGCCGGCGGGGCGCCTCGAACGCTTCCGGAAACCCGTCAGGAGCGAGACCCGGGCGGCGGAACCGGATCGGGGTGGTCTGCATGTCGCCGGGCGCGCCGCAGGGGAGGTTTTGCGCAATCCGCGCCGGCGGCGGTCCGGAGATCGTGGCGGAGGGCCTGCGCCATCGAGGCCCAGCTCCAGGACACGCCGTCCGACCGGGGCCTAGCCGAACACCAGGCGCGCGACCACTCGTTCAGGCCGATCTTCATTCCGGACTCCCGACCGTCTGCCCCCTCCGTGTCCGTTTCGCCTTGCGGGAACCCGGGCTCCTGCGGGTCGCGTGGACCTTGCTTCCTGGCGTCCGGGGTCTTCGCATCGGACATTCCGCCACTCTCCGCCCTGCAATGTCGCCCGGTTCCGCCCCCGCCCTCCGGGTCCCTCGAAATGGCTGTTGCATGCCGATCGGGCATGCATTCGCAGCGTATTGTCGGCAGGTAAAAAGGCGAATACCGTTTTCTTTCGCCATCCATAAGTGTTTCTTATGGCATTTGCGGTTTAAATCCGTACCGTGACATCGGGAGAACCGGCACGCCCTATCCACGCGGACGAGGCGGCAGCCATGGCCTAACGCTTGACCCAGCGGGATTTTCTTGCTTTGGTGCATGATTGGTCGTGGACCGGCCGCAGCCTGATCGCAGGAGGAGGAGCGCGATGCCCGACGGTTTGTCTGGACAGGAGAGATTCGAAGACGGGAGCGGCAGCGTCCTCAAGAACGTGGTCTGCACGAGCTGCGACGGGTTCTGCCCGGTCGCGGCCAAGGTCGAGGACGGGCAGGTGGTCAAGGTCACGACGCGCGACCATCCGATCCTGAAGGACGTGATCTGTATGAAGGGCGCCTATGCGCCGAAGCATTTCGCGCATCCCGACCGCATCCTCTATCCGCTGAAGCGCGTGGGCGCACGGGGCGACGGCCAGTGGGAACGGGTCACCTGGGACGAGGCGATGGACGACATCGCCGAACGCCTCCAGGCGGTGATCGACAAATACGGGCCGGAAGCCTTCGCGGTCGGCCAGAGCGGCGCTACCGGCCTGTCCGACCACGGCCTCTGCCGGCGCTTCATGAACCACGTCGGCTCCCCCAACTGGATCAGCGGCGTCGCCTATTGCGCCGGCAACACGGCGGCGGTGAACCGCTATGTCTATGGCTGGTTCCCGCGCGGCGACGTCCTGAACTCCAAGTGCATCGTGCTGCTCGGCCACGATCCGCGCCGGCACAGCTGGACGATGGAATACAAGGCGATCCGCATGGCACAGGCTGCGGGCGCCAAGCTCATCGTGGCCGATCCGCGCCGCAGCGGGAACGCCGAGCGCGCCGACATCTGGCTGCCGCTCAGGGCCGGCACCGACGCGGCCCTGCTGCTCGGCTGGCTCCGCGTCATCGTCGATGAAGAGCTCTACGACAAGGAGTTCGTGCGCGACTGGACGGTCGGCTTCGACAAGCTGGTCGAGCGCCTCCAGGAATATCCGGTCGAGCGCGTCGCCGAGATCACCGGCCTGACGGAAGACCAAATCCGCGACTCGGCCCGGATGTATGCGACGACGGCGCCCGCCTGCATCCCCTGGTCGCCGATCACGGACCAGCAGGTGTCCAGCACCTCGGCCATCCGGCTGCAGGCCATGCTGCGGGCGATCACCGGCAATGTCGATGTCAAGGGCGGCGAGGTGTTCGTCGGGCCGAGCCCCGTCATGCGCTTCGACTCCGAGATCGAGATGGCGCACCTGCTGTCCGAGGAGCAGAGGGCCAAACAGCTCGGCGCGGACAAGCACCCGGTCTTCACCTTCCGCGGCATGAAGGCCTTCGAGGACGCCACCGAGCGCGTCTGGGGCCACCGCTACGTCAATCTCGTCAACGGCTGCTACATGGCCAACCCGATGGCGGTGTTCAAGGCCATGGAGGACAGCGACCCCTACCCGGTCAGGGCCTTCTTCATGATGGCCAACAACGCGCTGATGGCCTACGCCAACGGCGAGCGCGTGTACCGGGCGATGATGAAGCAGGACCTGCTCGTCTCCTTCGAGCACAACATGACGCCGAGCGCGCAGATCTCGGACTATATCCTGCCGGGCGACTCCTGGCTGGAGCGGCCGTCCATGCAGGCCGGCATCAGCGACCAGGCGATGGAGCCGCCGGGCGAGTGCCGCAATGTCACCTATTTCTGGCATATGCTCGCCAAGCGCATGGGGTTCGGCGACGCCTTCCCCTGGACGAACCAGGAAGACTTCATCAACTACCGGCTGGAGCCGGGCGGGGCGATCTGGAAGGACGTCGTCGCGGCCGGGCGTCCGCCCAACCTGCATCGCGGCCAGGCGCCCGATCCCGGGGAGAAGCAGTATCTCAAGACCGGCTTCGCCACGCCGTCCGGCAAGGTGGAGCTCTATTCCGAGGTGCTTGAAAATCTCGGCTTCGACCCGCTGCCCTACTACCGCGAGGCGGCGGAGCCCTGCGAGCGTTTCCCGATGGCGAGTTTCATCGGCTGGCCCGAGGACGAGTATTTCCGCTCCGGCCACCGCCATATCCCGGAACTCCGCCGGCGCGCGGCCGATCCGATGTTCATGGTCGCCCCGGCGGAGATGGAGCGGCTCGGCTTCGAGGAAGGCGATTGGGCCCGGCTCGAGAGTTCGACCGGGGCCATGGTGGCCCGCGTCTATGGCCGCTCGTCCATGCCGAAGGGCCTGGTGCGGATCCCGCATGGCTGGTGGAAGCCCGAATCGCGGCCGGGGCTGGAGAACATGTCCGGCATGTGGGCCTTCAATGACGGGCAGGTGACGCCCGACGACGAGGAGGCGCTGATCGACCGCGAACAGGGCATCCCGCACATGAAGGGCATGCCGTGCTCGCTGGTCGCGCTGACGGCCGAGGAGGTCGCGGCGCTCGAGGCCGAGTTCGGCCCGACCAACGATCTGCCTCGCGGCCCGGAAGGCAAGGTGCTGCAGTCCACCTCCAAGCCCGACGATTTCATGTTCGACGACGTCACCGGCGACGGCGTGGAGTTCGAGGCGGTAGCCCTCTCCATCTACGGCCGCACCTCGGCGATGTAACGAAAGGCTGCGTCCCCTTCTCCCGGTCTTCGGCCGGCGGAAGGGGACAGCGGTTTCGCCTGCAGCGGAAATGCTGTAGGGGACGGCGCATGTCTCTTCGGGGGGATGCGCCGTTGTCTTATGAGACGTTGGCCGTCGAGGTCGAGGACGGCCTGCTTACGCTGACGCTCAACCGGCCGGACCGGCTGAACGCCGTCAATGCGGCCATGATCGGCGAGTATCTGGAAGCGCTCGACGCGGCCGACCGCGACGACGAAGTGCGCGCGGTCATCGTCACGGGCGCCGGGCGGGGCTTCTGCGCGGGCGCGGACCTCTCCGGCGGGCCGGGCACCTTCGACCGCGCCCCGCCGGAGCCGGGCGCGCGCCACCGCGACGGCGGCGGCCTCGTGGCGCTCCGCCTTTTCGACATGAAGAAGCCGGTGATCGCGGCGGTGAACGGCCCGGCGGTCGGCTTCGGCGCGACGCAGATCCTGCCGATGGATATTCGCCTCGCCTCCACGGAAGCCCGTTTCGGCTTCGTCTTCTCCCGGCGCGGCGTGGTAATGGAGGCCGCGTCCTCCTGGTTCCTGCCGCGCCTGGTGGGCATGCAGCGGGCGATGGAGTGGGTTGCGACCGGCCGCGTCTTCCCGGCGCAGGAGGCGCTCGAAGGCGGGCTGGTGCGCTCGCTGCATGCGCCCGACGAGCTGCTGCCGGCGGCGCGCGCGCTCGGGCGCCAGATCGCGGACAACGCCTCGCCCATGTCGGTCGCGCTCTGCCGGCAGATGATGTGGAAGATGCTGGGGGAGGACCACCCGATGGCCGCGCACCGGATCGATTCGCTCGGCATGGCCTATACGGGCGCCTCGGCGGATGCGCGCGAGGGCGTCGCCTCCTTCCTGGAGAAGCGCCCGCCCGCCTTCAGCTCCACGCCGGGCCGCGCAATGCCGGCCTTCTACCCCTGGTGGGACGAGCCCCGCTTCGGCTGAGGCAACGGGTCCCGTCCCGAATCCCGCGCCGGAGAGCGTCATGGCCCGCGACCTGCCCAACATCCTGCTGATCCAGGCCGACCAGCTAAAGCCCCAGGTGCTGCCCGGCTATGGCGGCCCGGCGGTGACGCCGCATCTCGACCGGCTCTCGGCGGAAGGCGTGGTGTTCGCACACGCCTATTGCAACTTCCCGCTCTGCGCGCCCTCGCGCTTCTCGATGCTGGCCGGGATGCTGCCCTCGCGCGTGCGCGCCTTCGACAACGCCGCGGAGTTCGCCGCCGCCACGCCCACCATGGCGCATTACCTGCGGCTCGCCGGCTACCGCACCGCGCTTGCCGGCAAACAGCATTTCGTCGGGCCGGACATGCTGCACGGCTTCCACGAACGCCTCCTGCCGGAACTCTATCCGACGGACTTCCACTGGACGCCGGACTGGGACGAGACCCGCATGGAGTCGAACAACGATTCGAGCGGCGTCATCCGCTCCGGCATCTCGGCGCGCAGCATGCAGATGGACCATGACGAGGCGGTCCTCGCCCGGTCGGCGGCATGGCTGCGCGACCACTCGCGCCGGACGGAGCGGCAGCCCTTCTTCCTTGCGGTCTCCTTCACGCACCCCCACGAGCCCTATTTCGCCCGGCGCGAGCACTGGGAGCGCTACCGCCACGAGGACATCCCGATGCCTGCGACCCCGCTCCTGCCGGAGGCGGAGCGCGACCTTCACAGCCGGCGCATGCTTGCTCATCACGGCCTGCTCGAAGGGGACATCACCGAGGACCATGTCAGGACGGCCCGCCATGCCTATCTCGCCAACTGCTCCTGGCTCGACGACATGGTCGGGACGCTGCTGGCGGCGCTGGAGGCGGCAGGATTCGCAAAGGACACGGCGGTCCTGTTCACCTCCGACCACGGGGACATGCTTGGCGAGCGGGGCCTCTGGTTCAAGAAGCACTTCTTCGACCATGCCGCACGGGTGCCGCTCATCCTCCACGCGCCCGGCCGGTTCGCCGCCGGCCGCCGGTCGTCCGAACCCGTCTCGCTGGTGGACCTGCTGCCCACGCTTTGCGAACTCGCGGGAATAGGCCTTGCCGACCGCTCGCCCCGCCCGCCGGACGGCGCCAGCCTGCTGCCGCTATGCGAGGACACGGCAGCGGCATGGGACCGGCCGGTATTCGCCGAGATGACCTCCGAGGGGGTGCCGTCGCCGATGTTTATGGTCCGTCGCGGGCGCTTCAAGCTCATGACCGGCGGCGGCGCGCCCGACCTGCTCTTCGACCTTGAGGCCGATCCCGAAGAAAGGAACGACCTCGCTGCCGACCCTGCCAGCGCCGATGCCCGCGCCGCGCTCGGCCGCCTCGTGGAAGAGACCTGGGACGCGGCGGCGCTGGAGGCGGAGGTCCGCGCAAGCCAGTGCGAGCGCCGCCTCGTCCAGGCGGCGCATGGAAACGGCCCCGCGCCGCTCTGGGACGCGCTCGAATCGGACCCCGTGCGGGCGTCCTGCCTCCGCGCGCCCGATGGCTACAACGAGTGGGCCTGGCGCGGCATCGAGCCGTCCGCCCCGTGACTTGACCGGCGGCTACGCCTCGGCGAATTCGAGCGGCACGCCGCAGGCGTCTTCCGGCGCGATGCGGATGCGGCCGGGCGCCTCGGAGGCGGGTGCGATGCCGCTCCGGGCGAGCGCCTCTTTCGCCGCCCCGATTGACGCGACCTCGATCCTGAGGCCCAGATAGAAGGGCCGCGCGGGCAGCGGGTCGGGCAGCGGTCCGTAGGGGCCGGCGCTCCCGGCCGCGTCCGTCGGCACCGCCAGATAGACATGGCCGCGCCCGACATCGAGCGCGCCGCCGGCCGCCGCGCGGCCGAGCAGCTTTTCCCAGGGACCGGCCACCGCCTCGACATCGTCCACGACGGCCGCGGCCGCCACGAGATTCCGCGCGCCGTTTGCGTGGTCCATCGAGCCGGGCGGGCGCATCAACTCCGGCGTCTTGTGGCCGCAGAGAAAGGTGCCGAGGCCCCCCGTCTCTGCCTCGGGAATCTGCAGGTTTCGGAAGCGCACGATGGCGTCGGGCCGGTCGGTCAACGGCCGGGCGAGGTCGTCGGGGCCGGTCGGGGAGAAGCCCTGCGCCTCGATATCGGCGCGCGCGGCGTCGGCGTCGGGCGTGCCGAGCGCGATCTTCACCAGCCCTTCGCCCCGCGCCTCCAGAAACGCATCGAGACCGAGCGTATCCGGATTGTCGGGCTCGTTGATGCCGAGCAGCTCCAGATAGCTGTCGGCGAACATGATGCAGTGGTTCGCGGTCGCCTTGCCGACATGGTTGCCGAGCGGGGCGGCGGTGAAGCCGAGCCGCTCGAACTGCGCGCGCGCCGCGTCGAGGTCGCGGACGCCGATAATGGCATGGTCGATCCCCCGGATCGCATCGGTCATGGGGCCTAGCCTCCTGTTTTCCGTTCCTGCAGCCTGAATCCGGGACGAGCTTAGCGCAGGGGCCGGCCCGGTTGAATCGCCGGGCAACGGCCTCGGGTTCGCCCCACCTCCGCCGGAACCCGACGCCGTCAGGGCCGCATGCGGAACCAGCTGGGGCCGGTTTCGCGCAGGGGGGCGGAGAGATTGGCGAATTCGCAGAGCAGCGGGCGGGTGTTGCGCGGGTCCACGATCTCCTCGATCCAGAAGGTCTCGGCCGAGCGGAAGGGCGAGCGCAGCTTCTCCAGCCGCTCCTCGATCTCGGCGAGCCTGGCGTCCGGGTCCTCGGCCTCGTCGAGGTCCGCCCGGTAGGCTGCCTCGATGCCGCCTTCCAGCGGCAGCGAGCCCCAGAAGCCCGAGGGCCAGGCATAGCGGTAGGACAGCCGCCCGCCGTTCTGGTGCGCCGCGCCGGCCACGCCGAACACATTGCGCAGGATGACCGCGCACCAGGGAATGGTGGTCTGCCAGATCGCCGACATCGCCTCGACGCCGTAGCGGATGGTCGCCTCGCGCTCGGACTTCGAGCCGATCAGGAAGCCGGGGCAATCGACCAGATAGACCATCGGCAGGTGGAAGGTCTGGGCGAGATCGACGAAGCGGCGCACCTTGCGGCAGGCGTCCGCCGTCCAGCCGCCGCCGAAGAAATAGGGGTCCGACGCCATCACCGCCACGGGCCAGCCGTCCAGCCGTGCGAAGCCGGTGGCGACCGACCGGCCCCATTCCCGCCCGAACTCGAAGAAGCTGCCCCGGTCCACCACCGCCTCGACGATGGGGCGCACGCGATAGACCTTCCGCCGGTCGCGCGGCACGGCCTCGATCAGCCAGTCCTCGCGCCGGTCGGGATCGTCGGTCTGCGGCCCCTGCTCGGCGAGGCTGTCGATGGACGACGGCAGGTAGGAGAGGAACCGGCGCGCGAGGTCGAAGGCGTGCTCCTCGCTGTCGGCCGCATAGTCGATGGCGCCGTTGCGCGCATGGATCTTCCAGCCGCCGAGCTCCTGCTTGTCGAGCTTCTCGCCGAGCCGCTCGACCACGGGCGGGCCGGCGACGAACAGCGCCGCCTGCTCCTTGACCAAAACGGAGAAATGCGCCGCCGCCAGATGCGCCGCGCCAAGCCCCGCAACCGAGCCTAAGCCCAGCGCCACGCGGGGCACCGTGCCCATGTTCTCGACCACCCATTCCCAGCCCTTGACGCCGGGCACGTTCGAGCGGCCCTCGGTCTCGATGGTCTTGACCGAGCCGCCGCCGCCCGAGCCCTCCACCATGCGCACCAGCGGCAGGCGGAGCTGGTTCGCCATCTGCTCGCACATGATGTGCTTTTCCTTGATGGTGGCGTCGGCCGAGCCGCCGCGCACGGTGAAGTCATCGCCGCCGACGACCACGGGCCGCCCGTCGAGGCGCGCGCGCCCGAAGACGAAGTTGGACGGCAGCAGGTGTTCGAGGTCGTTGCGGCCGTCATAGCTCGCCAGCCCGGCAATCGCGCCGATCTCATGGAAGCTGCCCTCATCGACCAGCGCCGCGATCCGCTCTCGGACATTGAGCCGCCCGCCGTCGCGCTGGCGCTTGACGCGCATTTCGCCGCCGAGCTTGAGCGCGAAGGCTTCGCGGCGGCGCAATTCGTCGAGTTCGGGCTGCCAGTTCATGGCCGGATTCCTGCCGTTCTTTGTCTCGTTCCGGGCCGGATGCTACCCTGTCCCGCGCTTCGTTGGCGAGGGCGTCCCCGGGGCGTCGTAGAGGCGCAGCATCCTGCGAACCGGGGGCGGCTTCCATGCGACTCTTCCTCTATCGGCCCGACCATGAGCGGCTCGCCGCCCGGCTGGAGGCGTTTCCGGGCCTCGATATCGCCGTCATGGACGACGGGAAGGCCGTTTGCGGCGCGGACGGAGGGGCCATCGACCGCCATGCCGTCGCGCCGGAAGCCGCTTATGCGTCCAGCGGCCTCTATACGCAGGGGCCAGTGCGCGCCTTCTTCGGCGTGCTCCGCCATGCCGGCACGCTGCGCTGGCTGCAATCCGGCGCTGCAGGCCACGACGCGCCGGTCTTTCCGCTGCTGGCACGCGGGGGCGCCGTCATCTGCAACAGCGACGCCGCCGCGCCGGCGGTCGCGGACTACGGAATGGCGGGCGTCATGGAAGCGT
>JAPOZD010000328.1 GCA_026706245.1 Alphaproteobacteria bacterium | reverse complement strand
ACAAGCCCCATCCAAAAGGAATCAGGCCGACATCGTGCATACACTATCGGCTGCCGGCTTTGCCGGCGGGGTCTATCCCGACATTTATCTTCATCAAGTTTCACTACAAGGCCAACAACTGGAGGTTCTGGTCATCAAGGATCGTCCCGAAAAACCATATTACCTTCAAAGGGAATACGACCAGCGTGGCGTCCGACTGCATGCTAGCACCATATATGCCCGCGTTCGTGACTCGAACACCTCGCGCAATCAGGTTGCGCCTTTCCATGACATCGAGCATATGTGGCGCGAGAGATTCTGTCTCGATCAGACACCATTCCAAAGAGTTCTAAATTATCTGTTGGACAGGCAAGGGTGGACCGAATCGTCGGAGGATATTTGGTACTATTCACAATTTCCAGAGTTTACCATTTCGCCAGCGGGAGATGATGTTTACCCTGTGCAATCTGGCGAAAACTGGGTCCGTGCAGCAACGAACCCCTCGGCGTTTGTTCAAGTATTCAAGATTTGCTTTCATCAAACAATGTTAGCCGAAATTCCGTGTATTCTTTACGACGAAATGCGAGAAAGAACTCCTGCACCACAGGCAACAATGGTTAATCCCATTGACGGGCTGCACTTCTTTTCGCTTTGTGCCGATACACTAGAGTTCTTGTTTCTTCAATTCTTGACCGGTAAAGATGGCACTAGACTTATGCAAGATGGACTGCCTCACGGGCGGGGTACCAACTTACCGGTGATTATCTTTCGTTCAGGCGAAGAGAGTCGGATGTTCCAAGATGAATTGAGATGTAATCCAGTGACAGATGAAGAACGACGGCGCTTTACCATTGAATGGAGTGACCCAATGGTGAACGAACTAGACAGAAAAATCATCGCCTATAGTAGAACCGTTAACGAACGTCTAATTGAATGGAGAGCAACAAAACCTTGACCAATAGGCGGGCCATCGATTGGGCTCCATTGTCCTAGGAGGCGGGATCGGCTGGGCAGTCGATTCAGCTGCCGGCGCGGACAACAAATACACTTCGCCCGTCAACATCACGTTGGTGCCCGAAAAGTCGAAGTAAGGCGGCAATTGGCCGGCCGCCTTTGTGCGGCCGGGTTCCTCCTCAAACTCAAACTGAGAAACTACCCTACTCCGCCGCCGCAGGCGGCGGTTCGTTCTGGTGGGTGATGAAGCGGTAGAGGAATTCCAGCTTGCCATCGACCTGGGCCAGGCGCTCGCCCAAAGCCGAGACACGTTCGCCAAGATCGTCCACTTTTCCTTCCAGTGCACCAATCCTTTCGGCATTCGCCTTTATGCCCGCATTCAGCCGTTCCTCGGTGTCCCGGATATTGCCTTGGAGCCTTCCCTCGCTTGCTTCGATCTCCGCCTTCAACTCGGTGCGCAGCGCCAGCATCTCGCCACGCATTTGCCGCATGTCCGCGCGCAGCAGCGCATAGATGATGAACGCAAGGCCGGCAATTGCGGCGAACAGGCCGACGGCGGCTTCGAACGCCGATATTGTCTCCGGCATCATGGCGGGAACTCTCCGGCCCAAGCGGCTCCCCGCACTGTCGCACAGCCGCCGGACGCGAGCAATGTCACACCCACCGCCGCGCCGCCCAGACCACTGCGAGGCCCAGCATCGCCGCCGTTAGGCCGCAGAAGCGGAGGATGGCGGGGGAGTAGCCGGCGAGGCGGAGCATGAAGCGGCGCATGGATTCGGGCGCGGCCAGCCAGACGGCGCCTTCAATCACCAGCGCCAGGCCGAGCGCGGCGAGGAAGTCGCCGAGGGGGAAGTCCTCCATCGGAGAGGCGGGCGGGGCCGGCGGCGCCCCTACTCGGTCTTCGAGGCCCCGCCGGAGATGTCGCCGAAGAAGTCGAAGAAGTCACTGTCCGGGCTCAGCACCAAGGTCGTGTTCTCCTTGCCGAGCGCGTTCCGGTAGGCCTCCATCGAGCGGTAGAAGGCGAAGAAGTCCACGTCCTGCCCGAAACTCTCGGCATAGATGCGGATCGCGTCCGCATCGCCCTCGCCGCGCCGGATTTGCGCCGTCTTCTTCGACTCCGCGATCAGCACCGTGCGCTCGCGGTCGGCGCGGGCGCGGATGCGCTGCGCCACCTCGGCGCCCTGGGCGCGGAACTCCTTCGCCTCGCGTTCGCGCTCGGTGCGCATGCGCTGGTAGATCGACTGCGCGTTGGCGTCCGGCAGGTCGGTGCGGCGCACCCGGAAATCGACGATCTCGATGCCGAACTCCGTCGCAGCCAGGTTAACCTCGTTCTGGATGTTGGCCATGATGTCGCCGCGCTCCTCGGAGAGGATCGAGGAGCAGCTGTTATTGCCGACGACGCGCCGGAGGCTGGAGACGACCACGCCCGCCAGCCGGCTCTGGACGCGGGTCTCGGTGCCGACCGACTGGAAGAACTTCAGCGGGTCGTCGATCCGGTAGCGCACGAAGCTGTCCACCACGATCCGCTTCTGGTCCGAGGTGATGATCTCCTCGCCCTGCGGCGCGAAGTCCAGCACGCGGGCGTCGAAATACACCACGTTCTGCCAGAACGGCGCCTTCACATGCAGCCCGGGCTCCTGGACCACCCGTTTCGGGTTGCCGAACTGCATGACGATGGCCTGCTGCGTCTGGTGGACGGTAAAGAGCGCGCTCGCCGCGATGATGGCGAGCACGATCAGCAGGATCGCGCCGCCGAAGAGCGCCGCATGCCTCATCATTGCAGGTCTCCCGTGTTGGACTGCGTGCCGGCCTCATTCGCCTTGATCCGCTTCTGCACCTCCGGCAGCGGCAGATAGGGCACGACGCCGGACGCGCCGCCGCCCTGGTCGATGACGTATTTCTCCGCGTTGGCGAAGATCTCTTCCATCGTCTCCAGGTAGATGCGCTTGGTGGTCACGTCCTTGGCGGCCTTGAAGGCCGTATAGACCTGGGTGAAGCGCTGGGCGTCGCCTTCGGAGCGCGCCACGACCTCCTGCTTGTAGGCCTCCGCCTCCTGCACCAGCCGCTCCGCCTCGCCGCGGGCGCGGGGGATGATGTCGTTGGCGTAGGCCTCCGCCTCGTTGCGCAGCCGCTCCTGGTCCGCGCGGGCGCGCTGCACGTCGCGGAAGGCGTCCACCACCTGGTTCGGCGGATCGACCTTGAGAAGCTGCACATTGGTGATCTCGATGCCGGTCCTGTAGTCGTCCAGGATGCCCTGCACGCCGGCCTTGACCTTGTCCTCGATCTGGCCGCGGCCCTCGGCGAGCGCAGCCGCGATGGGCGTCTGCCCGACGATCTCGCGCATCACACTCTCGGACGCCGCCTTAACCGAGCGTTCCGGCTCGCGCACGTTGAACAGGTAGTCGCCCGCATCCTTGATGATCCAGAAGACGACGAAGTTGATATCGACGATGTTTTCGTCGCCGGTCAGCATCAGCGCCTCCTCGGCGCTGCGGAAGCCGACCTCGACGCGGTTGACCCGCGTCACCTTCGGCGTCTCGACCGTCTCGATGGGATAGGGCAGATGGTAGTTGAGGCCGGGCGTGGTGGTGCCGACGCGCTCTCCGAAGCGCAGCACGACGCCCTGCTCGTCCGTCTGCACGCGGTAGAAGCCGCTCAGCACCCAGACCGCGAGCAGCACGACGATCACCAGCAGGATACCGATGCGCCCGCCGCGGCCGCCGGCCCCGCCGCCCGGCATGCGCCGGCGCAGCCAGTCCTGCAGGCGCCGGATCGCCTCCTCGACATTGGGAGCCTGCGGACCGCCGCCGGGGCCGCGTCCGCCGCCCCAGCCTCCGCCGCCGCCCTGGTTGCCGCCACCGCCGCCGCCCCACGGGCCGCCGCCTCCGCCGCCTCCCCAGGGACCGCCTCCGCCGCCGCCGCCCCACGGGCCGCCGCCGCCTCCGCCTTGATTCTGCCAGGGCATGGGCTTACCTCTCGTTGCCGTTCTGCGCGCGACCGCAGATTTCCCGCATGGCGCCTTATAGAACAGGGCGTCCTGCGTTGGAATGGGGCCGCGCATCCCGATACCCCGTCAAGGAGGTGTTGAGCGCCGATGGCCGGACCGACCGAAGCGGAGATCCGCGCCGCCGCGGAGGCCGTGGCGCGCATCGGGCGCGTGGGCGGCGTCGCGGCGAAGGACCGCGGCCCAGGTGATGGCGGCCGCCGGTTCCACGAATAGCCCCTCGCGATT
>JAPOZD010000318.1 GCA_026706245.1 Alphaproteobacteria bacterium | reverse complement strand
CGTTCCCCAAGATCGGCGGTGTCGTGAGCCTGTCCTGAATTTCCCCAATCTTGGGGATGCACGGGAGGCGCAACCGGGTTAGCGTTTGCGGCCGGGCCGATGGGGAGTGCACCCGAGCTGACATACCGGCTGCCGTCCTCGCGCTGCCCGGGCGTTTCCCTCCGGAACGGCAAGTGGGGGACTGGAAGTGGCGGAGTCCGACAAGGCGGCATCCCGAGCAGATCTTCGCCTTACGAGCACCCGTGTCATCCGTGAGATCCTGATCCGGACATTCCTGCCTCATCACATGGTGCGGCGGATCGGACGCCGGCGTCTGCAGCGCCGGTTCCCTACCGGACTGAAAAACGCGCAGCTCGACCTGTACAGCCAAGTGCTCCAAGGCGATTTTCTCCACTACGGTTACTTCGACGATGCGGGCGTGCCGCCGGAACGAATCAGCTTCCACGATATGCAGCACGCGCAATTGAGGTACGCTCAGGAGATCCTGAAGCTGATCGACGTTCCCGGCGCACCTGTTCTCGATGCCGGTTGCGGCAGGGGCGGAATGCTGAGCCTTCTGGAGGGGGCCGGATTCGACGCGACCGGCTTGACGCCCGACGTTCTCGAGGTTGCGTACATCCACTGCGCCGGTAGAGGAGTCCCGATCCTTCACTGCCGGTTCGAGGATTTTCCGTCGGACGACTACAAAGGGGCCTTCGGGACCATCATTCACGCCGAGTCAATCCAGTACATGAATCCCGTTCGGGTGATGCCTGTTGTCCGGCAGATTCTGGCACCCGGAGGAGCCTGGATCGTCGCCGACTACTTTCGCACGCAACCCGGAGGCGAGCGTTCCGGATGGCTATGGGAGGATTTTCGGAAACGGCTCGACTCCGAAGGATTCCGAATCGTCCACAGCCGCGACATTACCATGCATGTGCTGCCCACGCTCGGTTTCGCTCACCTGCTCGCAACCCGGCTCGGTATCCCGCTATTCGATTACACGCAGGGCAAGGTCCAATCGAAATCTCCCGGCGCGCACTACGTTCTGGAGACCGTATTCGAAGGCGCGCGACGGTCTCTCGAACGCTCGCTCGAAATACTGGACCCCGTCGAATTCGCGCGCCGGAAGCGCTACATGCTCGTGAGAATCCGGCGGGAGGGAGAGTCGGACGGGGACGCGCCCGCATAAGGCTTCTCAACGTGCTATTCACCGAGCGGGAAGGTGGCGGGCGGGACGTGCTCGTAGGGCAGGAGGGTAAGGTCGGCGGGGCCCCAGTCGGGCGTGTCCAGGATGACGATGGCCGGGCAGAGCGGCTCATAGCCCTCGCGGAAATGGGGCTTGGAGCGCAGCAGGATGTAGCGGAAATCCTGCGGCGAGAGGCCGAACCGGGTGAAGCAGTCGAGGTCGATGGCCGAGTAGTTGGCGGAGACCAGCGAGACCGTGACTTCGCCGGTGCGGATGAGCGCGGAGGGCCCGAGCGAGATTTCCGTGCCCGTCCTGAGCGGCCCGGAAATGCGGAAGCGCTTTTCGCCCGCCTCCAGCACCTCCACATCGGCCTCCAGGGGCCCGCCCGCCTTCTCTGATGACCTGCCGCCGAAGGCGAGCCGGAGCCGCGCGCCCGCCCCTGCCGCAATGCAGGCCGCCGCCGCCTCCGGGTCGCAGACGAAAGGCGCATAGGCGGGGCCTATGCCGCGCGCCAGCATTTCGCGGAGCGTCCAGGTGCTGTCGTTCATCCGGTCGGCATGTTCCAGCAGGCAGACCGGACCGCCCTCCACCGCCGCGGCCCTGTCCAGCCCGTCCCCGACGCTGTGGACAAGCTCGCGCTTGAACAGCCGGAAGCGGTTGAGGCTGCATTGTTCGGAGAGATCGTCCGCGGCGCGCCGGGCAAGCGCCTCATCGCTGTCCGCCACGGCAACGACACTCATGCCGGTGTCGGGCGTGTCCGCATAGGCGAAGCCGCAGAACACGGACACGTCGAGCAGCGCCGCCTCGCGCGCCTGCCACGCCGCCGCCTGGCGCTTGATGTCGGCGAGCGGGCGCAAAGCCGTCGCGGTGAAGATGCTGGGCAGCATGATGCCGGGCTTCGCAAGCGCCATCACCGGACGGATGCGGCCCTGCATCGCGGCCAGCAGGATGCGTGCGGCCCGCCGGCCCGTTTCGGCCATATCGACATGCGGGCTGGAGTGGTAGCCGGTCACGACGTCGGCAGCCTCGATGATCTCGGGCCCGAGATTGCCATGCAGGTCCATGGCGCAGGCGACGGGGAAGTCCGGCCCGGCCGCGGCGCGGATGGCGGCCAGCACATGCGCGTCCGCCTTGCGGTTGGCGGGCGTGGCGAGTGCGCCGTGAAGGTGGATCAACAGCCCGTCGAGACCGTCGAGGCCCGCCACGATCTCTTCCGTGTAGCGCGCAAGCGCCTCTTCGCTCGCTGAGGCTGCCGCGCCCGCGCCGACGGCCACGATGCCCTGCAGGGAGACGCCCTCCGCCCCGCAGACATCGATGAAACCGCCGAGCGCGGTGTTTGCACCCCGGTTGCCGGCGATGACATCGGGCCCCCGCAGAGCGCCCTGCTCAAAGACATCGATGCCCGTGGTTTCGGGCAGGAAGGTCACGGATTCGAGGCTGAATTCGGCGATCCCGAGGCGCATGGGGCATTCCTTCCCGTGGCGTCGGGTCCGGAATCTGCTAATGCTCCGCCATCAGCGCAAGGGAGGGGACGATGCAGGCGCACGCACCGGACACGCGGAGCTTCGCGACGCATCTGGAATGCGGCTATACCGGCGAGCGGCTGGAGGCCGACCGGCTGCACAACCTGTCGGCGGCCGGCAAGCCGCTGCTGGTGCGCTATGACCTCGAGGGCGCAGCCGCCTCGCTCACGCGGGAGGCGCTGGCGAAGCGCGCGCCGACCATGTGGCGCTACCGCGAGCTGCTGCCCGTGCGCCGGCTGGAAAACATTGTGAGTCTCGGCGAGGAGATGACGCCGCTGGTGCCCGTGCCGCGCGCCGGCGAAGGCCTCTATGTGAAGGACGAGGGCCGCTTGCCGACCGGTTCCTTCAAGGCGCGCGGGCTGGTGATGGCCGTGTCGATGGCGAAGGAGCTCGGCGTCAAGCGCATCGCCATGCCGACCAACGGCAATGCCGGGGCGGCGCTCGCCGCCTATTGCCGCCGCGCCGGCATGGAGGCCTTCGTGTTCTGTCCGGCCGACACGCCCGAGGTGAATGTGCGCGAGATCGCGCTGCAGGGCGCGGAGGTCTGGCGGGTGAACGGCTATATCGACGATTGCGGCAAGCTGGTCGGCGAGGGCCGCGAGGCGATGGGCTGGTTCGACTGCTCGACCCTGAAGGAGCCCTACCGGATCGAGGGCAAGAAGACGATGGGCCTCGAGCTCGCCGAGCAGTTCGGCTGGTCGCTGCCGGACGCGATCTTCTACCCCACCGGCGGCGGCACCGGGCTGATCGGCATGTGGAAGGTGTTTGCCGAGATGGAGGCCATCGGCCTGATCGGCCCGGAGCGCCCGCAGATGATCGCCGTGCAGGCGGTAGGCTGCCAGCCCATCGTGCGCGCCTTCGAGCGCGGCGAGCGCCATGCCGAGCGCTGGGAGAATGCCGAGACCGTCGCCATGGGCATCCGCGTACCGGCCGCGCTCGGGGACTTCCTCATCCTCGACGCCGTGCGCGAGAGCGCCGGCTACGCCGTGGCGGTGCCGGACAGCGAGATCGAGGCGGCGCAGGCCGACATGGCGCGCGAAGAGGGCCTGCTGCTCTGCCCGGAAGGCGCGGCCACCTATGCCGCCTGGAAACGCGCCATGGCTGAGGGCCGGCTCGCCCCCGGCGCCCGCTCGGTGCTCTTCAACTGCGCGACCGGCCTCAAATACCCGATGCCCGCCATGGAGCGCCGGCTGGACCGGACGAAGCCGATAGACTGGAGCGGCCTCCGGACCTGATGCGGCGGCGTTGACGGGCGGCGCTCGCGGGCGCAGCATGGTCCACCCTGTCGCAGCCCGACGGGAGGCATGGAGGAGGAACACGCCGATGCGCCGCATAGTGCCCGGACTTGCTGCCGCTTTCGCCCTTGCCGCCGGAGGGGCGGCCGCCGCGCCGCAGGCCCTGATGGTGGCCGCCGGCCGCGGCGAGGTGCATCTTCCCTGCGCCGGCGCGGCCTGCCGGGCGGAGATCACCACCTTCT
>JAPOZD010000259.1 GCA_026706245.1 Alphaproteobacteria bacterium | reverse complement strand
AACATGCTTCGTTGATGAATCGTCCGAATGCATGCGATGGGCTGCCAGCATGTTCTCGCTCTACGCCCAGCCGGACGCCTTCGGCCCCGGCGACGCCTTCGCGCGCACCGTGGAGGACTATATCGAGTGGCTGCTCTCAGCCCGCCCCGCCGACCCGGACAACCCGGTGCTGGTGCCGGGCGACCCGGAGCGGATCACCGCCGCCGAACGCCGCGCGAACGGCCTGCCGCTCACGGACGACGCCTGGGATGCCATCGTCTCCTCGGTCCGCAAGACGGGCCTCGCCGCCGAGCGCATCGACGCCCTCCTCGCCAACGGCGCAGCGGGCGGGTAAGTTTCGTCCGCATCGGTGATAATGGGGGCTCCGCAGAACGGTGTGGCAGGCGCGCGTGGCGGCAATCATCCGCAATCCGGCGGACCCCGAACGGCTTTGGGAAGACCTGTTCCTTGTGGATACGGCGAGGATGAATTCGGTCGTGCCCGGGCCGCATCTCGACGCCATCGGGTTGAAACCCAAGGGCCGGCGAATTTGCAGGACAATCGAGGGCGGTGAAGCCGTTTTCGATGCAACGGTCGCGGATATCGAGGTCATGGGAGAAACGGTCGGCGCAACCGTCCTCTACGGTGAGACGGACGTGGAACCTTCGCTCGGCCTGACGGCGCTGGTGTCCGCCGGTATCGAGGTCGATCCGACCGGGCAGAAGTTGAGGCGCCTGCCTGCGGTGCGGCTCAAGAGCGTCCGGGCGGGCGCCCGAATACGAACCCCATCCCAACGAAAGCCGGAGGAAAACGGCCCGAATGATTCATCTCCATAGCTGGAACACGTCCAACGGGCGCAAGATCTCGATCATGCTGGAGGAGCTGGGGCTGGAATATCAGTGGCACCCGGTCAATATCGGCAAGGACGAGCAGTTCCACCCCGAGTTCCTGAAGCTCAGTCCGAACAACCGCATCCCGGCCATCGTCGATCCCGACGGGCCCGGCGGCGGGCCGGTCTCGCTGTTCGAGAGCGGCGCCATCCTGATCTACCTCGCGGAGAAGACCGGCAGCCCGCTCTGGCCGACGGAGCCGCGCCGGCGCCTCGAAGTGCTGCAATGGCTGATGTGGCAGATGGGCGGCGTCGGGCCGATGCAGGGCCAGGCGCACCACTTCCGACGCGCCGCCAAGGTGGAGGTGCCCTATGGCATCGAGCGCTACACCCAAGAGACCTACCGGCTCTACGGCGTGATGGACCGGCGGCTGGAGGGGCGCGACTTCCTCTGCGACGACTATTCCATCGCCGACATCGCCGTCTATCCCTGGGCCTGCCGCTATGAGTGGATCGATCTCGACTTCGACCGCTTCCCCAATGTGAAGCGCTGGTTCGACATCGTGACCGCCCGCCCCGCCGTCCAGCGCGGCCTCAAGGCGCAGGAAGTCTAGCCCGGGGGCCGCAACCGGAAGCGCTGGATCTTGCCGGTGGCGGTCTTCGGTAGCGCATCGGCGAAGACGATGGAGCGGGGATATTTGTAGGGCGCGATCGCGGCCTTGACGTGCTCCTGCAGGCAGCGGGCCGTGGCCTCGCCCGCCTCTGCCCCCTCGGCCAGCACGACATGCGCCTGGACAATCTGGCCGCGCTCGTCGTCCGGGGCCCCGACCACGGCGCATTCCAGCACCTGCTCATGCGCCAGCAGCACCGCCTCCACCTCGGGGCCGGCGATGTTGTAGCCGGAGGAGACGATCATGTCGTCATTGCGCGCGACGAAGCGGAACCGGCCCTCCCCGTCCTGCACGAAGCGGTCGCCAGTGATATTCCAGCCCTGGACGACATAGTTGCGCTGGCGGTCGTCGGCGAGGTAGCGGCAGCCCGTCGGCCCGCGCACCGCGAGGCGCCCCGGCTCGCCCCTCGGCAGTTCGCGGAAGTCGCTGTCCACGACCTTCGCCTCGTAGCCGGCGACGGGCCGCCCGGTGCAGCCGGGCCGGGCGTCGTCCAGCCGGTTGGAGATGAAGATGTGCAGGAGCTCGGTCGCGCCGATGCCGTCGAGGATCGGCTTGCCGGTCTTCGCGACCCACTCCTCGAAGACGGGCGCGGGCAGCGTCTCGCCGGCGGAGACCGCGCAGCGGAGCGAGGAGAGGTCCGCGCCCCGGTCCATCTCGCGCAGCATCACCCGGTAGGCGGTGGGCGCGGTGAAGCAGATCGTGGCCCGGTATTGCTGGATGAGCTCGATCAGATTCGGCGGCGAGGCGGTCTCCAGCAGCGCCGCCGCCGCCCCGAACCGAAGCGGGAAGATCGCAAGCCCGCCGAGCCCGAAGGTGAAGGCGAGCGGCGGCGAGCCGACGAAGACATCCGCGGGGGTCACGCCCAGCACCTCGCGCGCATAGCCGTCGGCAACCGCCAGCAGGTCGCGGTGGAAATGCATCGTCGCCTTGGGCGCGCCGGTGGTGCCGGAGGTGAAGCCGAGCAGCGCCACATCGTCCCGCCCGGTCGGCGCGGCCTCGAATGTCACCGGCTTGTCGAGCGCGGCCCGGTCGAGCTCCGCATCGTGGTTGGCCGTGCCGTCGAAGCCGACCACCTGGCGAAGATACCGGCTTTCCTTGGCCGCCAGCGCGAGCTCGTCCATGAGGCGCGTGTCGCAGAGCGCGAGGCGGAGCTCGCACTTGTCCACGATCTGCCCGAGTTCGGCGGCGCGCAGGAGCGGCATGGTGTTGACCGCGACCGCGCCCGCCTTGGTCGCCGCCAGCCAGCAGGCGACCATGGCCGGGTTGTTCGCCGAGCGGATCAGCACGCGCTCGCCGGGCCTGAGGCCGAAATCCTCGACCAGCGCGCGCGCGAGCCGGTTGGTCCAGTCGGAGAGCTCCTTGTAGGTGCGCCGGCGGCCGTTGCCGATGAGCGCGATGCTGTCGCCGAACCCCTTCCCGACCATCCGGTCGGTCAGTTCTACGGCCGCATTGAGCCGGTCCGGATAGTCGAGGTCTCCCATGTCGAGGTCCGGCCATTGCTCGAAGGGCGGGAGCCGGTCGCGCGAGAAGGTGTCCTCGTGGCCGCTCGGGCCGACACGGGGGGTCATGGCCGGTCCTCGCGGATGCGGGAGAGGCTGTCGATCACGGCCTGCGCCTCGTCACGGCCGATGCCCGCCAGCCGCCGGTCCACCCAGTCCTCGTGCTGCCCGGCCATGACATCGAAGGCGGCCGCGCCTGCGGGCGTGAGGCGGACGAGGATCGCGCGCCGGTCCCCCTCGACCGCCAGGCGCTCCACCAGCCCGTCCGCGACCAGCCGTTCGACGATCCCGGTGACATTACCGTTCGAGACCATGAGATGGCGCGAGAGCTCGCCCATCAGCAGGCCGTCGCCGTGGCGTTCGAGCGCGGAGAGCACATCGAAACGCGGCAGGGTCGAGCCGTAGGCGCGGCGCATCTCCTCGCGCAGGTCCGCTTCTATGGAGCGCGTGGTGCGCAGCAGGTTCACCCAGAGGCGCAGCCGCTGCTTGCTGAGGCCGTCCTGCGCCACATAGTCCGGACCGTTCATATCTCGCCTCCCGAAAGCGCAATCGCCTGGCCGTTGACTGCGGCGGCGGCGTCTTCGCACAGCCAGAGCGCCGCCGCGGCGACTTCCTCCGGGTCGATCAGGCGCTGCTGCGGATTCGATGCCGCCAGCCGTTTGCGCGCGTCTTCCGGGGCCATTCCGGTCGCCTCCACGATGGTTGCAATGCTGCGTTCGGTCATCTCCGTGTCGAGGAACCCCGGGCAGAGCGCATTCACGGTGACGCCGGTCCGCGCGACCTCCAGCGCGAGCGCGCGGACGAGCCCGACCGCGCCGTGCTTGGCCGCCGTGTAGGCGGAGACATAGGGATAGCCCTTCAGCCCGGCGGTCGAGGAAACGGCGATGAGCCGCCCCCACGCGGGGTCGCGTATCGTCCTGAGGCCGGCGCGCAGCGTCAGGAAGGTGCCCGTCAGGTTCAGCGCGATCATGCGGTCCCAGAGGTCGAGCCCGGTCCGGGCGAAGGGTGCGCTTTCGGCCGCGCCCGCATTCGCGACGACGATATCCACGGGCCCGGCCCGCTCGAACAGCGCCTCGACCGAGGCTTCGTCGGTCACGTCCGCCGCCGTCCAGACGATCCGCTCATGGCGTGCGGCCACGGCTTCGATCCTGTCCGGCCTTCGGCCTGCGATGCGGACCGTGGCGCCGGCTTTCGC
>JAPOZD010000174.1 GCA_026706245.1 Alphaproteobacteria bacterium | reverse complement strand
CTCGCGCGTGCGCAGCACGCTCCCCAGGGGCGCGAAGCGCCGGTCATCCGGCGCCGGGCGCCGGGCGAGCGCAGCGAGGATGTCGATGTCGACTTCAAGCCGAGCCTCGAGCGGGCGGCGTGACGGGGGGAAGGGCGAAGCCCGCCCGGCGCGGCGATCGCGGCCCGGCGTCTCCGCTGGCACCGGTCCGGAACCGGGCGACCAGCAGCGGACATGACGGGAGGGAGCCTACGAGCGGACGGCGGGGCCGATGCAGCCCGGCTCCGGACCGGCCTGCTCCGCCCTTGATGCCGGCCGCCGGAGCGAAGCGACTGCCGTAGGCATGGCGGCGCGGGGGAACGGGAGCTGCTCCCCGGGGACCGGTACAGAACGATCGCCCCGACGCCGAAGGGCATCGGGGCGATCGGATCAGCCGGTGTCTCCGGCGTTGTCGGGCTCCCAGGGGAACAGGGTCGCCTGGTCTCCCCAGCGGGGCAGGCTGTCCTCCAGCACGCTGTCGCGACGGGGGAGGGCGTCGATGCCCAGCTCGGCGACGGCGTGGCGGGCGTCCAGGGCGTCGAAGGTAGGGTCGAGCAGAGGGGTCATTTCCGAAATCCTTTCGGGCTGCGGTCGCGACCGGGTTGGCCGCAATTCCGCCCGAACGACCCCTTCCCCACCTTTCCTGCCTGGCGGCCGGCACGGCGCCGGACCATGAGGCAACGGCCGGTCGCCGCGGGCGCGCGTCCCGGCCTGCGCTCGACGGGCGGGCCTCCCCGAAACAGGGGCGGCCGCGAGGGGGAGCGAAAAAGCGCCCCGGGGCCGAAGCCTCGGGGCGCTGGGCAGGGATGAGGAAAAACCCCGGCACGGAGGCCGGGGTCAGGGGGAAGCTATTCGGCGGCTGCCGGCGGTGGCTCGCCGTCGGGGTCGTTCCGCCTCAGGAAGTATCGCTCGAGAAGGTCGACCTTGGCTGCCATGGCGCCAACGGCGATCTCGACGGCGCGGAGGCGGTCATCAAGCGCGTCCATACGCATCTCAAGGCGATCCAGTCGGGACTCGACACCATCGATGCGCTGGTCCAGGCGCGTTTCGAGTCGATCAATGCGCCGGCCCAGATCCATACGTAGCCAGGCGAATAGAACGAGGATAATCGCGGGCGAGGCCCACGGGGCGAGCTCGGCTGCGGTCATGGTGCAGCTCCTTCCGGTTGGGGATTGTAGCACGGCGGGACGCCGAAGCGAGGCCCGCAATGCCGCCCGGCCGGCCCCTTCCCCACCTTTCGCCGGACCGGTGTCACGACCTTCGGCGAGCGGCCGGGCAACGGCCTCCCTTCCGGGCCCGGCCCGACGGACACGGAGGTTGCAGAAGCGGGGGACCGGCATGCAGGAACAACGAAGAACGCCCCGAGGCAAACCCCGGGGCGCGGATGAGCGGGAATTGAAGATACCCCGGAACCCGACGAGGGTTCCGGGGCTGGCGGACGCTCGCTCAGGCGGCGAAATCGTCCTCATAGGCTTCCGGGGGCGGCGCCGGCGGCTCGGAGGAGCCGTTGCGCTTGTCGAGGAAGTTGATCGTGCCGTAGCGCCCGACGACGATCTCGGTCGTGTAGCGCTCGTTGCCGTCGCGGTCCGTCCACTTGCGGGTGCGCAGCTTGCCGGTGACGTTCACGAGGCGGCCCTTGGCGGCGTGCTTGCGCAGCATGTCGATCAGGCCCTCCTGGTAGGTCACGATCCGGTGCCACTCGGTGTGCTCCTTGTAGTCGCCGGACTCGCGGTCGCGGTAGCCCTCGTTGGTGGCCACGGAGAAGTTGGCGACGGGCTTCCCGCTCTGCATGGTGCGGAACTCGGGGTCGCCGCCGAGGTTGCCGATCAGGTCGACGCGGTTGAGGCCGTTCATGGCGCTTGCTCCTGTGCAAGGGGTTGATTGCGAGTTGCTCGAACTCACCGCGAACAGCCCCTTCCCCACCTTTACGGCGTCGATGCCGCAGGGGACGGGGAAGGGGGAAACGTGGACGGAGATGCAGGACCGGTCAGCCGGCGCCGGTCTCGATGCCGAAGACGGCCAGGTCCTCCATGAGCCCGGCCAGCTCCTCCGCCTTCACCTCCGCCAGATACGGATCGTCGGCCCCGGAGACATGGACGCCGCACAGGCCGTCCGAGAAGATCCGATGCACCCGGCGGCAATCCGCGCCGTGCCCGGGCCGGGGGATATGCACTTCGGCCACGGCCCGCACGCTTACCACGGAGGGGTAGAGCTCGAAGGCTCCGTCGCGGCGCCAGAAGCCGTGCCACTCATGGCGGTCGGCGTCGGGGTCGATCCGGTCCGCGACGGCCTCCGATATGCCTTCCCAGTCGGCTTCGACAAGGTAGTCGATGCTGTGCAGTTTCGCGCTCATGGCTGATGCTCCCGGCTATGGGTCGATTGCGAGCTTCGTGAACTCACCGGGAGAAGCCCCTTCCCGACCTTCGCAGCGTGGATGCCGCGAAGGCCGGGACAGGGGAGCAGGGGCGTCGATGCGCGGAGGGGCCTCAGCGGGCGTTAGGCCGCGGACGGGGGCGACGAGGGGCCGGGACCGCCCGTGCGGGCGATCAGCGCCCTGAGCGCCGTCATGGCTTCCTCATGGCGCTGATCGGCGCGGACGCGGTCCTCGTCCATGGCGCGGTTACGGTCCCTGGAAGCACGGTGCATCATGTAGAGCCCGTAGCCGATCAGGGCAGCCTGAAGAAGCCCGACGCCGACCTGGGCGTAGATGGCAAGCTCCTGGAACGCCAGCGTGGCGGTTTCGAATTCGGTCATGGGGTCAGGCGGCTCCCTGTTGCGGAATATAGGCGCCGGCGCCGGCGGACGCCAGCGGGGCTTCGACTTCGGCGATACGGATGTCGGCGCAGTCGCGCAGCGTGTAGGCGGACCAGCCGGCGGTTTCGGCGAGCTCCGCCAGGCTCTCGGAGAGGCGGGAGAGCGCCTGGCGGGAATCGGGGGCCTCGACGAACCAGGTGTCGATGGTTTCGCCGGCATGGCCAATTCCGTCGATCCGGAACGTGGGCATCGTGGGGGCGGGCTCGGGCATCGGACATGTCCTCCGGGTGGCTGGGTTCAGTCACGCCGGAAGGCCCTCTCCCGACCTTGACGGCGTCGAAGCCGCCAGGGCCGGGAAGAGGGTAACGAGGACGGGAATGCCGGACCGGTCAGACGCGTGTCGGCATCTGCACGACTGTCAGCTCGGGTCGATCGGGCGAGACGAACACGGCCGGATGCTTGGGTCCGGTGTAGCGGATCCGCGTGCGAACCTGTCCGAAAGCGCGGCCTGCATCTTTCAGGCAGCGGCCTTCGAACCCGATCGGATCGCCCTTGATCCGGCACTTGACCGGCAGGAGCTTTTCCTCGCCGTCGCTGCTGTAGCCGTGGCACTCGGTCAGCGTCACGCTGCCGTTGAGGGTGACTTTCGGCCAGCGTCCGGCGGACCAGGGGTCCGGCATCGCCGCTTTCATCGCTTCGGCCAGCGCGGCCAGGTCCAGCGGCGCGGACTTCATGCGGCCCGATGGCGTAACGCGCCGGTAGTCCGGGAACGTGCCGTCCAGGAATGCCGTCGCGGCCTCGCCCGCCCTGCAGCGGAACCGGACGCCTCCGGACCATATCTCCACGGTCGCGGAGCCGCCGCCTTTCAGCAGGCCCTGCAACGCCCGCAGGGGTTTGAGCGGCAGGATGGCGCCGCGCTTGCCGCATCCGTCTTCCGGCAGCGCGGTCTCGGCGAGCGGCATGTCCGTGTCGCGGATCGCCATACGGAGCCCGTCTGTCGCCACGGCCCGCAGCCGGCCCTTGTGCGCCTCGATGAAGATGCCGGTCAGGTAGTAGCGGAGCGGATCGGTCGAGGCGGCGAAGGCCGTTTCGGAGATAATCGCCGCGAGCTCGGCCGCGGGGACCTCCAGCCGGGCTTCGAGCCGCTCGCCGAGCAGCAGCCGGGGACGGTCGCCGCTTCCGGTCCAGGCGCGCCCGAGCGGGGTTTCGGTCCCGTCGTCGAGCAAGCGGCATTCCGCCATCGTGGCGGCGGCGGGGTCGCTCTGCGCTTCGAAGGTCACGATGTCACGCGGCTTCGCCCCGGCGAGCGCGTCGCGAAGCATGTGCGTATCGAGCGACACCGATCCGGAGGCGGAAACACCTGCCGGAACGCGCTGTGTCAGGATCGCCTTGCCGTCGAAGGCGGAGATTTCGAGGCCGAGCGGGCTCGCGG
>JAPOZD010000383.1 GCA_026706245.1 Alphaproteobacteria bacterium | reverse complement strand
TGGCGGTTCCCTTCGTTGCCGGAAACCCGCTCATCTCCGCGTGTTTGTGGATGATGGCCTCGTCCTTGGCCAGATAGACGCAGAAGGTCTTGTCCGCGGCGACGAAGCTCTCCACCCACTGGATGTCCGGCCCGAGCGCCGTCAGCACCTCGTTCGACTTCGCCGCAGCCTCCGCCAGCTGCTGCCGCTCCAGGGTCCCGACCTCGGGAATGTCGCGTTCGATGATGTATCTGTTGAGCGCCATGACGCCCTCCCGTCTTCCTGTGCGTGACTGCCGCGGCCGTGGCGCGCGGCAGAGGTGCAGGTTAGCGCATTTCGGCTGGCGGTGGCTCGACGCCGCGTGCGGCGCCTGCGAGAATGCACGGCTGAGGAGGAGCCGCACCCATGTCCGAAGCCATCACCGAAGCGAAGATCATCCGCCTTTCCGAGACGGAGACCGTGCCGTTCGCAGCCGATTCCTTCTACAACCCCATCCTGCTCGGCGAGGAGGCCGGTTTCCCGATCCGGGTCGGCATCCAGACCGCCGAGCCCGGCTACGAACCGGGGCTGCATGCGCACCCCTATGTCGAAATCCTGCATATCCTGGAAGGCAGCTGCGATGTCTGGCTGGAGGGCGCGGAGGACGAGCGCACCCGCCTCGAAGCCGGCGACACGGTCGCCCTGCCCCCGGAGCGCCGGCATAATTTCGCCGCCGTCGGCGACAGGCCGATGCGCCTCATGGGCATCCACCTCAGCCCGAAGCGGATCGTGAACTACCGCGACGGCGCGTCCGACGAGCACGGCTACCCGACCCACCGCCGGTGAGCGGTGTCGCGGCGGTCGCCGCCCGCCTGATCCGCGGCCGGGAGGACCTGCGCCGCCACCGGGACTACCCCGCCGACCTCTGGCGGGGCCTCGCCGAAGCCGGCCTGCTCGGCCTCACCGTTCCCGAGCAATACGGGGGCCGGGGCCGGGACCTCGAAGAGCTTGCGGACGATTGCCGGGACATGGTGCGCCACGGCCGCAGCCTCGGCGCCATGCTCGCCTGGAAGGTGCATTGCACGCTCTGCCTCTTCGCCGTCGCCCGCCTCGGCGACGAGGCGCAGAAGCGGGAGTGGCTGCCCCGCCTCGCCCGGGGCGAAACCACGCTGGCGGCGGCGATCTCGGAGCCCGGCGCCGGCGCGCATCCCAAATATCTGAAGGCGCGGGCGGAGAGGCTGCCGGACGGCGGCTGGCGGCTCGACGGCGAGAAGGCCTGGATCACCAACGGCCCCTCGGCCGGCCTCTTCATCGCCGTGGCGGTCAAGGGCGAGAGCGGCGGGCGCAAGCGTTTCGGCGCCTTCCTCCTGCCGGCAGACGCGCCGGGCCTTACGCGCACGGAGGCGGGCGCCGTGGAATTCCTGCGCCCGACCGGCCATTGCGGCCTCAGCCTTCGCGATGTCCGCCTGCCCGCCTCGGCGGAGCTCGGCCCGGATGCCGACATCTGGAGCGCCTTCGCGAAACCGCTGCGCAATGTCGAGGACCTGCTGAAGCTCGGCTCGCAGCGGGGCGCGATGGAGGCGCTGTTGGACGATGCGGCCGCGGCGGGTCTCGACGACGAAGCCCTGGGCGGGCTCGCGGCAAGGCTGGTGTCCTTCGAGGCGCTCGCCGCGCTGCCCGGCAGGGACGACGCCCGCCTGCTCGCGGCGCGCCACCAGCAGCGCGACTTCCTCCTGGCCTATGAGGCGCTGGAGCTGCCGGAGGACCCGGCGCGGGCGGCGCTGATCGCCGACATGAAGGCGTCCGAGAGCGTCGCCGGCAGGGTCCATGCCATCCGCCTCGCCGCGCTCGGCCGCGAGGCGCGCGGAGCCGCCGCCACCGATTCCCCCGCAGGCGCAAAGGCTATAGCCTGAGCCGCGTCCCGGCGCCGGAGAGGAAGCGCGGCATGAAGCTCGGCCTGTTCTCGATGCCCCTGCATCGACCCGAAAAGCCGTTTCTGCAGACCCTGGAGGAGGACCGCGAGGCGATCCTGCTGGCGGACCGGCTCGGCTATTCCGAGGCCTGGATCGGCGAGCATTTCACCTCCAAGGTCGAGCAGATCGCCTCGCCGCTGATCTTCCTCGCCACGCTGATCCACGAGACGCGCTCCATCCGCTTCGGCACCGGCGTCATCAACATCCCCCACCACCACCCGGTCACAGTCGCGAGCCATGTGGCGCTCTTCGACAATCTCTGCGAAGGGCGGTTCCTGTTCGGCATCGGGCCCGGCGGCCTCGTCAGCGACGCGGAGATGTACGGCCACCACGACCCGGCGGACCGCCAGCACATGATGCTCGCCGCCATCGACATCGTGCTGGAGCTCTGGCGCGGCGAGCCGCCCTACCGCTTCGAGAACGAATGGTGGGACATCGCCATCGACGAGGCCGTCTATCCGCGCCATGGCGTCGGCCTGATTTCCAAGCCCTACCAGGACCCGCACCCGCCCGTCGCCATGGCGATGGTCTCGGCCAATTCGGGCTCGGCCGGCGTCTGCGGCGGGCGCGGCTGGATACCGATTTCGGCGAATTTCATCCCCTCGCGCGATGTCGCGACCCACTGGCCGCTCTACGCCGAGGCGGCGGAGCGGGCGGGCCGGCCGGCGGACCCCTCCGTCTGGCGGGTGGCGCGCAACCTGCTGGTGACGGAGAGCGAGGCGCAGGCCCGCGACATCCTCGCGGACCCGGACGGGCTGTTCCATTTCTACTTCCGCTATCTGCGCAGCCTGCGCCGGCTGCCTGAAGTGAAGGCGATTGCGGATGCGCCCGCCGAAGAGCTGAACGAACTGCTCGACGTGGAGGAGGCCGTCGCCGAAATCCCGATCTGCGGGACGGCGGACACCGTGCTCGACCGGCTGGTCGCGCTGCGCGAGGAGATCGGCCCCTTCGGCACGCTTCTCATCGGCATGCATGACTGGGAGGACCCCCATCTCTGCCGCGCCTCCATGCGCGCCCTCGCCGAGGATGTCCTGCCGGCCTTCTCGCAGCATTGCGGGGCGCTGGACGGGCGGGCCTGACGCCGCCGCCCGGCCCGGTTGCCACCGAACCGGGCCTTGCATAGGATTCCGCCCCGGAAGACCGCAACCGGAGACGCGCGATGAACCATGTCTCGACCCCGGAGACGGAGCCGACCAGGGCCGAACATGCCGCGCGCACCGCGGCCTATCTCAGCGCCGGCGAGGAGCGCGCCCGCGGCCTCGCAAACCGCGGCCCCCTGCGCTTCGGCCCAGACGGCGGGCTGCATCCCGACATCCTCGAAGCCTACTGGAAGCACGGCTTTTACGTGTTCGAGGGCGTGATCGGCGAAGCGGAACTGGACGAGTTGCGCGCCGACGCCGACATGATGATCTCGCGTGCGCCTGTCCGCCCCGGGGCCAATCTGGACCTGCGCGGCCGCCCCGCTCTCGGCCGGGACTATGCCCGGGAGCCCTACACGCTGGTGAAGCCGCTCTCCGACCCCTGGGGCGGCACCGGCAAGCTCAACGGCCGCCACCCCCACCGGATGACCCAGCCCACGCCCGACGCCGACGCGCCGGAATATGTGGTCTTCCTGATGTACGGTATGTGCCAGGCTATGCCGGCCGCGCTCCGCGTCTATGGCCACCCGCACCTGCTGGCGGTGGCGGAGGCGATCAACGGGACCGATTTCGTGCCCTATAACGACGCCATCTTCGTCAAGCAGGCCGGTGTCGGCGGCTCCGTCGCCTGGCACCAGGACGGCGTCACCCACTGGGAGTCGCCCGACTGGGACGAGGGCAGCCACGGCTTCAACTTCCAGGTGCAGCTCTACCCGACGACGCCCGCCAATTGCCTCTGGGTCGTGCCCGGCACCCACAAGGCGGGGCGGATCGACATTCCGCGCCGGGTCCGGGAGAACGGCGGCGACGAGAAGCTGCCGGACGCCGTGCCGCTCATCTGCGAGCCGGGCGACGTGACGGCCGTCAACCGGCAGATGCTGCACGGCTCCTTCGCCAACACGTCGCCCGACAAGCGCATCTCGATCACCATGGGCTTCCACCGCCGCCGCTCGGTGCTGGGCCAGCGGGGCAAGCTCAGCATGGGCGCGGACCAGGTCTATGACGCGCAGCGCATCTTCGAGCGCTCGGCCGTCATCCAGGTCGCGATAGACGCGAGGCGGCAGCGCTTCCCTGAGGAAGCGCCCTTCCGCTACCGGCCCTTCGAGGGCCTGGAAGAGCGGTTCCGCTACAATGACGAGACC
>JAPOZD010000179.1 GCA_026706245.1 Alphaproteobacteria bacterium | reverse complement strand
AGCCGGGGGAATGGCCGGTGAGGCGGTTGAGGCAGACCATGCGCAGCCACCCGTCCACCGGGTCGAGCGCGCCCGACCGCTCGCGGGCGATGAACCATGCGCGGAGCGTGGCGAGGCGGGCGAGCACCGAGTCGTGGAAGAAGACGCGCAGGTCGCTGAGCAACGGCTCTTCCGGCAGGGGGGCGGAGGGCGGTATCTCGGCCAGCCGCGCGGCGATGTCCTCCAGGGAGGGCGGCGCGAGGCGCGGGGCGAGCAGCATGACGGAGAGCGGGTTGATGTCGGAGCCGACCGGCCGGCGGCCCATCAGCGCGGCCTGCAAGGGCGTCGTGCCGCGCCCCATGAAGGGGTCGTAAACCGCGTCGCCCGCGCGAGTCAGCCGCTCGATGAAAAAGGCCGGAAGCTGCGGCTTGAAGCAGGCCCGGTAGCTCACCTCATGCAACCGGCTCGCCTGCCGCTGCCCGGCGGTCCAGAACTCGTTGGTGAAATAGGAGAGGCCGTCTCGCTCGCTTACAGCGGTAGGTCGCCCTGCATAGTCAAAGGCAGCTAGGCGTTCCGTGAAATACGATGGTGGACTGGACCGTCGCTGATTGAGCAATGATTGGCCGTCGCCTGTAAGGTCATCGCATGGCGCGTTATTCCTATCGCGCTCTAAAGTTTGCCGATGGTCGAAACTCGTGGTGGGGATACCAATCCGCCTTGTGGTGGCCCGACGAACCACATCCGTAGCCGTTGCCACTGGAGTCGATGCACGAAAGTCAGCGGGGAGCATACTTGCCATGTTCGCCGGCCTCCTGCCCCGGCGGACATCTTGAATCACAAATTGGAGTCCCCGTGAATCCCCCCGCTCCAAATTGAATTGACTTACTCTTCAAACGCGATGAGATTGCATGCGGTGGCGCTGTGCTCTTCTATTGGCCAGTCGATATTTGACGACGGCCTTAGCCGGGGCGACACGCGGTCATAGCCTCAAATACCCAAATCTACAGGAGCGTTTTCGATGGCACGCGTTGTCCGACTTCTGAAGAGCGAGATTACCGAACTAGATCAACAGGATCCGGCGACCGCAGGGGACGGAGGATTTCAGAGTCTGTTGGTTAGTCTTCAAGAACGTGTAGATAGAATAACGGGTGAATTAAGCCTGAGTGACAATGACTTGGAGAGAATTCAGCGTTACGCCTATGACTACAAGCAGGGAGGCTGGCAGGACCGGCTTGAGCGCATTTTCTGCCGAGAACTCGGTCCCACTTTAGGGCGTTAATCTAACAGTAGCGTTGACGCAAAGATACTGCACGAGCAAGAAGCCATCGTCGGCCGGAAGAGCCGCCTCTGTCAACTGTCCCCGGGCGCCATTGCCGGGGCGGTGCCGATGAGGGTGTCTCGGGTGACGAGGGCGGCGAGGGCGTCTTCGTTCATGTCGTCGGTGCCTTCCGGGCGGCGGGGGAGCACGATGTAGCGGAGGTCGGCCGTGCTGTCATGGACGCGCACTTCCACCTCCTCCGGCAGCTCGGTGCCGAACTCCGCCAGCACGGCGCGGGGCTCGCGGACGACGCGCGCGCGGTAGGCCTTCTTCTTGTACCAAGCGGGCGGCAGGCCCAGCACCATGCGCGGATAGCAGGAGCAGAGCGTGCAGACGATGACATTGTGGACTTGGGCGGTGTTCTCCACCACGCGCACGGTCGGGCTGTGCTCCAGCTCGTAGCCCTCCTCGGCCAGCAGGCCGGCCGCGTCCTCCAGCAGCCGGGCCTTGTAGTCCGGGTCCGCCCAGGCGCGGGCGACGAGCCGCGCGCCGTTCGCCGGCGTCAGGCTGTCCATTGCCTCGATCCGGCGCTGGATGGCGGCGGCGTCGAGAACGCCCTTCTCGATCAGCAGCTCGCGGATCGCGCGCTCCAGCGGCTCGTAACCGCTCGACGGGTCGTCGGCGGCATGGGGGTGGGGATGGGTGTGGACATGCGGGTCGTTCATGGCCTGTCCTCCAGCGGCTGGAGCCAGTGTTCGTAGATGTCGGCATCGAGCGTGTCCGCCGGCCCGCCTACATAGCCGTCCCAGAGGTCGGCTTGCCGGAAGCGCACCTGGTAGAGCGCGAGATCGGGCTTGCCGGGGCGGAAATAGGCGAGCGCCTCCGGGTTCGGGAAGGAGCCGAGGCAGGCCGTCACCACGCCCTCGCGGCCCTTGAGATAGCCGGGCACGCGGTGGTGGCCGGCATGGAAACGGTCGTCCACCCGGACCCTGGCGCCGATTTCGATCACGGTCTCCGTTCCTCTTCGCGGGCAAGATGCGCCTCGATGTCGGCGCGGTCCAGAATGCCGAGCTCCTCCAGCGCCTGCCGGAGCGCCGCCAAACGCCGGTCGTACCAGGCCGCGCCCTCGGACATGTCCTCGCGCATTGCCTCCATAGTCCGCCGGTGCGCCTCGACAAGCGCCGCCTCGCCGCTGTCCGCGAGCAGGGACAGCAGCGCCTCCACGCGGCGCTCATAGAGCGTCGGCTGGCGCGGCGCCGCCGCCTCGCGGATTTTGACCGGACCGTGCATGGGGGCAAACATAGCCGCACCTTTGCGCCCGGAACAGACTGTGCAAGACTCCCCTCCCGCGCGAGTTTCGAGGAGGAAAGCCGATGTCCGAGCGCCGCACCACACGCCTGAAACGCCTTGTGCAGGCGCCCGAAATCCTGGTCGCGCCGGGGGTCGTGGACGGCATCGGCGCGCGGCTCGTAGCGAAGGCGGGCTTCGACGCCATCTACATGACGGGCGCCGGGACCACGGCCAGCCGGCTCGGCATGCCGGATGTCGGCCTGCTCACCATGACCGAGATGGCCGACAATGCCGGCCGCATCGCCGACGCCTCCGGCCTGCCGCTGGTGGCCGACGCCGACACGGGCTACGGAGGCCCGGTGAATGTGCGCCGCACCGTGCAGGCCTATGAGCGCGCGGGCGTGGCGGGGCTGCATATCGAAGACCAGTCCTGGCCCAAGCGCTGCGGGCACCTCGCCGGCAAGACGCTGATTCCGAAGGCCGAGATGGTCGCCAAGGTCCAGGCGGCGTGCGACGCGCGCATCGACCCCGACTTCCAGGTCATCGCGCGCTGCGACGCCATCGCGGTGGAAGGCTGGGAGCCGGCCATCGAGCGCGCGGAAGCCTATCAGGAGGCCGGCGCGGACATCCTCTTCATCGAGGCGATGACGACGATGGAGCAGCTCGCCTTCGCGCCGAAGCATTTCCGCGTCCCCTGCCTGTTCAATATGGCCGGCAGCGGCAAGACGCCGGAGCTTTCGGCAGCCGAGATGGAGGCGCTCGGCTTCGGCATCGCGATCTTCCCCGGCATCACGATGTCGGCGGCCGTTCCCGCCATGACCCGCGCCCTCGGCATGCTGAAGGAAACCGGCGACGTCCGCCCGATGCGCAACGAGTTCATTCCGTTCCGGGAGTATTTCGACCTGATGGGCATGGCCGAGGTGCAGGCGCTGGAAGACCGCTATGCGGTCGATGACGCCACCCGCGTCGGCTATTGAGGACGCACCCCATGCCAGCCACGATGTTCGACAAGATCTGGGACGCGCACACGATCCTGGAGCGCGAGGGCAACACCCTCCTGCATGTCGCCTTCCATCTCTGCCATGACGGCTCGGCCGGAGGATTCGCGAAGCTGAAGGAGCGCGGCATCGAAGTGCGCCGGCCGGATCGCATGGCCGGCACGCCCGACCACTATGTGCCGACCACCAGCCGGCGCATCGAGGACCTCGCCACCGAGGACATGAAGCGCATCTTCCGCGCCTTCGGGGAGAACTTCGCCGCCAACGGGATCACGCATTTCCCGGTGGAGGACGCGCGCCAGGGCATCATCCATGTCGTGGGCCCCGAGCAGGGCTTCACGCAGCCGGGGCTGGTGATTGTCTGCGGCGACAGCCACACCTCGACGCATGGGGCGGTCGGCGCCATCGCGTTCGGCATCGGCTCCTCGGAGGTCGCCCATGTCATGGCGACGCAGGCGCTCTGGCAGAAGCGTCCGAAGACCATGCGCATCAACATCAATGGCGAACGCCCCTTCGGCGTGACCGGCAAGGACGCGATCCTGGCCATCATCGCGCATATCGGCGCGGTCGGCGGCACGGGCTACGCGGTGGAGTATGCGGGCTCGCTCATCCGCGCCTTCTCGATGGAGGAGCGGCTGACGGTCTGCAACATGTCGATCGAGGCCGGCGCGCGCTGCGGCATGAGCGCGCCCGACGG
>JAPOZD010000098.1 GCA_026706245.1 Alphaproteobacteria bacterium | reverse complement strand
TCGGCGACATGCCGATGGAAGCGCAGACCCGGCTCCTGCGCGTGCTGCAGGAGGGCGAATACACGCGGGTCGGCGGCCGGCAGCCGCTCCGCGCCAATGTCCGCATCGTGGCCGCCACCCATCGCGACCTGCGCCTCGCCATCCGGCAGGGGCTGTTCCGCGAAGACCTCTTCTACCGGCTGAACGTGGTGCCGCTGCGCGTGCCGCCGCTGCGCCATCGCCGCGAGGACATTGCGGAACTCGTCGCCCATTTCCTGTCCGTCGCGCGCCGCGAGGGCCTGGGCGCCAAGACGATCGACAGCGAAGCGATGCGCCGCCTGCGCGCCTATTCCTGGCCCGGCAATGTCCGCGAGCTCGAAAACCTCATCCGACGGATTGCCGCCCTTTATCCTCAGGACACGGTCGGTATCGACATCGTCGAGGCGGAGCTCGCGGAGATCGCCGAGGAGGCTTCTGACGAACTTCCCGCGCGCACGGAACGGGCCGAGTCGCTTGCCGAGGCGGTGGACATTCACCTGCGCCGGCACTTCGCGCTCGAAGGCGACAGCCTTCCGGAAGCGGGCCTGTATGAACGCATCGTCCGCGAGGTAGAGCGCCCGCTGATCGAGCATTGCCTGGCGGCGACGAACGGCAACCAGATCAGGTCGGCTGAGATTCTCGGCCTCAACCGGAATACGCTGCGCAAGAAGATCCGGTATCTCGAAATTCCGGTGGTTCGCGGTTTGCGCTGATGGCGGCGCGCTTCGAGAGCCTGTCGGCGATGCGGAGATGGGCGGCGTTCGCCTTCGCCGGCCTCGCGGCGTTTTCCGGCGTGCTCACCTATCTGGCGATGACCGGTGCGGTGCCCTTCATCCCGCCGACCGTGGACAATGTCGTCATCCTGCTGGTCATCGATCTCGTCCTGCTGGTCCTGCTGGCGACGGTCGTCGGATACCGGATGGCGGCGCTGTGGAGGGAGCGCCGCCGCCGCCGCGGGGGCTCCCAGCTCCATGTGCGCCTTGCCGTGTTGTTCACCGCGGTCGCGCTGGTGCCGACGGTGCTCGTTGCGCTGTTTACGGTGCTCTTTTTCGACTACGGCCTGCATGGGTGGTTCAGCCAGCGGGTGCAAACGGCTCTCGACCGTTCGCTCGCGGTCGCCGAGGCTTATGTGGAGGAACACAGGCGCGTGCTGGTTTCCGACGCGCTGGCCATGGCGAACGACCTGAGCCGCGGCGGCCCGCTGCTGTTCGCCAACACGCGGGCGCTCGAGAATGTCCTCGAGTCGCAGGCCAGCGCGAGGTCTCTTTCCGACGCCCAGGTCGTCGAGGCCGGAGGACGGGTGCTGGCGCGCTCGATGTTTTCGTTCGGCGTGGTCTTTTCGCCTGTGCCCGAATGGGCGCTGGAGGCAGCCCGGCGCGGCGAGGTCGCCATTCTGGAAGACAGCGATGGAGACCGGCTCGGCGCCCTGCTGCGCATTGCCGGACTCGACGAGACGTTCCTCTATATCGGGCGGTATGTGGACCCCATCGTGGTCAACCAGGTCACGCGGGTGCGCTCGGCCGTGGCGGAATATCAATCCTTCGAAGGGCAGCGCACCACGATCGAATACACGTTCGCGATGATGTTCGCGACGGTGGCCGCGCTGTTCGTGTTCGCCGCGATCTGGGTGGGGTTCAACATGGCCGCACAGCTGGCGGAGCCGATCATGAACCTCATCTCGGCAGCCAACCGGGTGCGGGGCGGAGACCTGACCGCGCGGGTGCAGGTAGGCACGAGGGAAGGCGGCGAAATCGATGCGCTGAGCCGGGCCTTCAACCGCATGACCGATCAGCTGGGCCGCCAGAGGACCGCGCTCATCGATGCGAATCTCGAGCTGGACGAACGGCGGCGGTTTACGGAAGCCGTTCTGGCCGGCGTTGCGGTCGGCGTGGTCGGGCTGGATGCGGAACGCCGGGTGCATCTGCCCAACAGGGTCGCCTCCGACCTGCTGGGCGTGGACCTGATGGAGCATCTCGACCGCCCGCTGATCGACATCGTGCCCGCGTTCGAGGCAGCTCTGGAAGAGGCGGCCCGGCGGCCCGACCGGTCTGTCGAAGCCGAGGTTGCGATAGAGCGCAACCGCGAATTGCGCACCTTCCAGCTCCGCGTCACCGCCGAGCCCTCGCCCGACGGGCTGGGCGGCTTTGTGCTCACATTCGCGGACATTACGGACCTGCAGTCCGCGCAGCGCATGGCTGCGTGGTCCGACGTTGCGCGCCGCATCGCCCACGAGATCAAGAATCCGCTGACGCCCATCCAGCTCGCCGCAGAGCGCCTCCGCCGGCGCTACGCCAGGGAGA
This sequence comes from Alphaproteobacteria bacterium, assembly GCA_026706245.1. Classification (GTDB taxonomy): domain Bacteria; phylum Pseudomonadota; class Alphaproteobacteria; order Bin95; family Bin95; genus Bin95. The sequence continues at coordinate 1,933 of JAPOZD010000098.1, read as the reverse complement.
TCGAGGACGACCCCGAAACCTTCTCGCTGTGCATCGACACCATTGTGCGCCAGGTGGACGACATGCGCCGGATGGTCGATGAATTCGCGTCCTTCGCCCGCATGCCGGCTCCCGCGCCGGCAGAGGCCGACCTCGCCGACATCGTCCGCCGGGCGGTCTTCCTGCAAAGGCAAGCCACCGCCGGCCTCGATATCGGGATGCGCCTGCCCGACGGGCCCGTCCTGCAGGTCTGCGATGCGCAATTGCTCGGCCAGGCCTTGACCAACCTTCTTCTGAACGCGATTCAGGCGCTCGAAGGCAGCGGCGGCGGTCGCATACTTGTGACGCTCTGCGAATCGCCCGGACAGACCGAGATATCGGTGGAAGACGACGGGCCCGGCTTTCCCGCGGAGTTGCGCTACCGGTTGACCGAACCCTATGTCACGACCAAGGGACGGCGCGGTGCGGGTCTCGGACTTGCCATCGTCCAGAAGATCGTCGAGGATCAGGACGCGGCGCTTCATCTGGAGGATGGCGAGGCCGGCGGCGCCCGCGCGCGGATCGTTTTCCGGCGCGTAGAGGCCGCCCTGGAGCCGGAACGGGGCCGACACCACGATGCATGACATCCTGATTGTCGATGACGAGCAAGACATCCGGCAGCTGATTACCGGTGTGCTCGAAGACGAAGGTTTCGAAGCGCGCAGCGCCAGCAACAGCGACACGGCGCTGGAAGAGTTGCAGAAACGCCAGCCCAGCGTGCTGCTGCTCGATGTGTGGCTTGAGGGCAGCCGTCTGAGCGGCATGGACCTGCTGCGCCATGTGCGCAACCGGCATGCGGACCTGCCCGTGCTGATGATCAGCGGTCATGGCAGCATCGAAACCGCCGTCGCAGCGATCCGGGACGGCGCCTACGATTTCGTCGAGAAGCCGTTCACCACCGACAGGATCCTGCTTGCAATCTCGCGCGCGATGGAGGCGTTCCGCCTGCGTCGCGAGAATGCCGAACTCCGGCTCCACACCGGGGCCGCAACGGAGCTGATCGGACGGTCTCTCGAGATGTCCCAGACGCGCGGCCTGATCGAACGCGTCGCGCCGACCGGAAGCCGCGTCCTTATCCAGGGCCCGCCGGGCAGCGGCAAGGAGGTGGCCGCGCGGATGATCCACCGCTGCTCGCGCCGCAGCGAAGGGCCGTTCGTCGTGGCCAATTGCGCCATCATGGCCCCGTCGCGGCTTGAAGAGGAGCTGTTCGGGAGCGAGGAGGGCGCCGGCAAGACCGGCCTGCTGGAGCGCGCCCATGGCGGCACCCTGCTGCTGGACGAGATTGCCGACATGCCGCCGGAGACCCAGGGAAAGATAGTCCGCGTTCTCCAGGAACAGACATTCCTGCGTGTCGGGGGCGCGCAAAGGGTCAGTGTCGATGTGCGCGTCATCGCCACTTCCAACCGCGACCTCGCCGCGGAGGTGGCGCAGGGGCGGTTGCGGCAGGACCTGTTCTACCGGCTCAACGTCGTGCCGCTGGAGATGGCGCCCCTGCGCCAGCGCCGGGAGGATATTCCCCTTCTCGTCAACCACTTTCTGCAAAGATACGCCGCGCAGGCCGGCACCAACCCGCCTGAGGTCGCCGAGGACGCAATGGCGGTGCTGCAGGCCTATGACTGGCCGGGAAATGTCCGCGAGTTGCGCAATATCGTGGAACGGCTGTCGATTCTGGCGCCCGGCGAGAACGCCGCAACGCTCCGCGCCAGCGCGCTTCCGCCGGAACTCTGCAAGGATGCTCCCGTTATCTCGCATTTCGAAAAGGGCGACGCGATGATGTCCCTGCCGCTGCGGGAGGCGCGGGACATGTTCGAACGCGAATATCTGCTCGCCCAGATGCGCCGTTTCGGCAACAATATTTCCCAAACGGCGCAGTTCATCGGCATGGACCGCTCGACCCTGCACCGCAAGATCAAGA
>JAPOZD010000342.1 GCA_026706245.1 Alphaproteobacteria bacterium | reverse complement strand
TCGTCCTCTGGATGCTGGTGATCCAGCTTCCCGTCGCCGCGCTCGCCAATTGGGGCCAGTGGACGCCGGTCGTGTGGGAGGATGCCGGCTGGATCGCGATTGTCGGCCTGACGGGCGTGGTCGCGCATCTCACCATGAACCAGTCCATCCGCCTCGGCGACATCTCGGTCGTGGTGCCGGTCACCTACATCCAGCTTCCGTTGCTGGGGCTGGTCGGGTTCGTCTTCTATCTGGAGGTCCCGGAGACGATGGTGCTGCTCGGCGCCGGCATGGTCGTCGCCGGCGCCTGGTGGAACCTTGCCGCCGAAACCCGGATCGCAAGAGGACGGTAGGCAAGCGCGCCGGCCTACCGCCCCGCCTGGACCATCACGATGCCGGCCGTGACGACCGCAAGGCCCGCCAGTTCCGGCCAAGCAAGGCTTTCGCCGAGCAGCAGCGCGGAGAAGAGCGCGCCTAGCCCCGGCACCAGACCCGCGAAGACGCCGGTGCGGCCTGCTCCCAGCACGCCGATGGCGTAGCTGTAGAGCCAGATCGAGACGATGCCGCCCAGGATGCCGTGGACGAAGGCCTGCCATGCCAGCGAACCCAAGGGAATCTCCAGCAGCCGGCTTTCGCCGAACAGCAGGAAGAGCGGCAGGAAGGCGGCCGTCGATACGGTGGAGAGGATTGCGGCCGCGTGCAGCGGAGAGACCTCGGCCCGGCGCGCCGTCACCGTGTAGATCGCCCACATCCACGCGCCCAGATGGAACAGCGCATAGCCGCCAAGACCGCCCGGCGGCGCATGCTGGAGCGCAGAGAGGGCGGTGAGCCCGACGCCGGCCACGGTCAGGCCGACGCCGGCCAGCCTGAGAGCCCCGGCCCGCTCGCGCAGCAGCAGGATGCCGAGCAGCGCCGTCAGCGCCGGGAAGGTGCCGGGAATGAAGATCGCGGCGTGGGCCGCCGGTGCATGCAGCAGGCCCGTGCCCAGCACCAGCGCGAAGGGGATGCCGATGGTCCCCGCCATCGCCGCGGTTCCCCACCATCCCGCCTTGCCTGCCTTGAAGCCGAGTCTCAGCGCAACCGGCAGGAGCAGCAGGCCCGGCAGGCCGACCCGGAGGATGGCCAGGTCCTCGGGCGTTATGGACTCGGTGACGGAAAGCCGGGACAGCGGAAACCACGCGCCCCAGAACACCATCGCCAGAAGCGCGGCCGCGATGGCGCCCGCCTCGCGCCCTCCGGCGGGCCGGGTTGCCGCGTGCTGTGTCAGGCCGGATCGCGCCCGGCGAAGCGGCCCCGGATGCGGAAGCGGTCGAGATAGGTCGGGATGACGGTTTCGATGTCCTTCGGCTCGATGCCGAGCTCGGCGAAGCCGGCAGCGCCCTCGGACACGACATTGTCGTATTTCAGCGATTCGACCTGGTCCGGCGTGATCGGCGCGCCGGGTACGAACTGGATGAAGGCGGCCTTGGCCTGCATCACCTGGAACGGCACCGGCACCAGCAGGCGCTTGCGGCCGATCTCCTCCAGCAGCAATTCCATCAACTGCCTGAAGGAATAGACCTTCGGGCCGCCGAGCTCGAACACGCCGCCCGCCCGGTCGAGCGCGGCGACCGCCGCATCGGCCACATCGCCCACATAGGCCGGCTGGAAGCGCGTGAAGCCGCCTCCGACGAGCGGCAGCGCAGGGAGCAGCCGGGCCAGGAGCGCGAAGCGGTTGAAGAAGTCGTCCTCCGGTCCGATGACAATGCTGGGCCTCAGGATCGCCGCGTCCGGAAAGGCCTCGCGCACCGCCGCTTCGCCGGCGGCCTTGGAGCGGGCGTATGCCGCCGTTGATCCCGCATCCGCCCCGATAGCGGAGATATGCACGAGCTTGCCGGCACCCGCCCCGGCCGCGGCGGCGGCGACCTCTCCCGCCCCGGCCGCATGGATCGCGCCGAAGGACTGCGGCCCCCGGCTGACCAGCACGCCCACGCAATTGACGACCGCATCGACGCCCTCGACGGCGGCGCGCACGCTTTCCGGATAGCGCAGATTGGCCTGCACCGGCACGACCTGGCCGACGCCGCCTGCGGGTTTCAGGAACTTCGCCCGCTCCGGGTCCCGGCAGGCGACCCGGACGCCGGCGCCCTCGGCAGCCAGCCGCTTGACGATATAGCGCCCGACGAACCCGGCGCCGCCGAACACCGTTATCCGCATTCCCTGCATGACCGTTCCCGGACCCCGTCCTGCCGCGCGCCGGAGTTTAGCGCACGGCTTCCCGGCGGCAAAACGCTTCGCTACGCTGACGGCTGCAAACGCAGGGGGGAGACCGCGTCATGGCCGGGAAGCAGTTGCGCAGCCGGAGCTGGTTCGACAATCCACACAATCCGGGCATGACCGCCATGTATATCGAGCGGTACATGAATTTCGGCATCACGCGGGAGGAGCTGCAATCCGGCAAGCCCATTGTCGGCATCGCGCAGACCGGCTCCGACCTCTCGCCCTGCAACCGCATCCACCAGACGCTGGCCGAGCGCATGCGCGCCGGCATCCGCGAGGCGGGCGGCATCGCCATCGAGTTTCCCGTCCACCCGATCCAGGAGAGCGGGCGCCGCCCGACCGCCGCCATCGACCGCAATCTCGCCTATCTGGGCCTGGTCGAGGTGCTGCACGGCTACCCCATCGACGGGGTGATCCTGACCACGGGCTGCGACAAGACCACGCCCGCGATGATCATGGCGGCGGCGACGGCGAACCTGCCGGCCATCTCGCTCAATGGCGGCCCGATGTTCAACGGCTGGTGGAAGGGCCGGCGGGTCGGCTCCGGCACCATCGTCTGGGAGGCGCGCAAGCTCCAGGCGGCGGGCGAGATCGGTTATGAGGAATTCATCGAGATGGTGGCCTCCTCCGCGCCGAGCCCCGGCCACTGCAACACCATGGGCACAGCTACAACCATGAACTCGCTTGCCGAGGCGCTCGGCATGTCGCTGCCGGGCTCGGCCGCCCCGCCCGCCCCGCACAAGGAGCGCGCGCAATACGCCTATGAGACCGGGCGGCGCATCGTCGCGATGATCCACGAGGACCTCACGCCCGACCGCATCCTGACCCGCGCGGCCTTCGAGAACGCGATTGCGGTCACCATCGGCGGGTCCACCAACGCGCCGATCCACATCAACGCCATCGCGCGCCATATGGGCGTCGAGCTCAGGCTGGAGGACTGGCAGGACTGCGGCTACGACATTCCGCTGCTGGTCAATTGCCAGCCGGCCGGCGGCTATCTGGCCGAGGACTACCACCGCGCGGGCGGGGTGCCCGCCGTGATGGGCGAACTGCTGCGCGCCGGCAAGCTGAACCCGGATGCGCTCACCGTCACGGGCCGGACGACGGCCGAGAATATCGGCGACGCCGCCCCGCTCGACGAGGACGTCATCCGCCCCTGGAGCCGGCCCCTCAAGGAGCGCGCCGGCTTCGTCGTTATGGGCGGCAACCTGTTCGACGCCGCGGTGATGAAGACGAGCGTCATTTCCGAGGAGTTCCGCGCGCGCTTCCTCTCGAACCCGGACGACCTGGACGCCTTCGAGGGCAAGGCCATCGTGTTCGACGGGCCGGAGGACTACCACGCGCGCCTCGACGACCCGGCGCTCGGCATCGACGGGACCAGCATCCTGGTGATGCGCGGCGCGGGGCCGGTCGGCTATCCGGGCTCGGCCGAGGTGGTCAACATGCAGCCGCCCGCGTCCCTCATCCGCGCCGGCGTAACCGAGCTGCCGACCATCGGCGACGGCCGCCAGTCCGGCACTTCGGGCAGCCCCTCGATCCTGAATGCGAGCCCGGAAAGCGCGGTCGGCGGCAATCTCGCCATACTGGAGACGGGCGACCGGCTGCGCGTGGACCTGCGCCGGCGCCGCGTCGATATCCTGCAGCCGGAGGAGGTGCTGACCGCGCGGCGCGCCGCCTACGACCCACCGGCTCTGGAGAACCACACGCCTTGGGAGGAACTCTACCGCAACCATGTGGGCCAGCTCGCGGACGGCGGCTGCCTCGAGTTCGCCACGCGCTACCACCGCGTCGCCGCCTCCCCGCCCCGCCACTCGCACTGAGCGGCGGCGCGGCCCGCCTGTTCAGAAGGTGAGTTTCGCCGCGCCCATCATGCGCATCGTGCCGCTGTCCTGGACCAGCAGCGCAACGCCGCCGGCCGCGTCCTGCCCGGTATCGACGTCGATCTCGCCTGCCATCGCCCCGCCGTCCCACTGGCCGACCTCGACGATCTCGCGCACGACATTGCTGTAGCTGAGATGCTGGCCGGC
>JAPOZD010000314.1 GCA_026706245.1 Alphaproteobacteria bacterium | reverse complement strand
TGGGACGACGAGGTCGAGGCGATCCACGAATTCGACCCGCTGACCGGCGAGCGCGCCGCATCGCTCGGCGCCATCCGCGTCTTTCCCAACAGCCACTATGTCACGCCGAAGCCGACCCTGATGCAGGCGGCCCAGAACATCCGGATCGAGCTGGACGAGCGCCTGGCGGAGCTGACGGCCCAGGGCAAGCTGCTGGAGGCGCAGCGGCTGGAGCAGCGCACGGTGTTCGACCTGGAGATGATCGTCTCCACCGGCTCCTGCGCGGGCATCGAGAACTACTCCCGCTACCTCACCGGCCGCGCGCCGGGCCAGCCGCCCCCCACCCTGTTCGAATATCTGCCGCCCGACGCGCTCTTGATCGTGGACGAAAGCCATGTGTCGGTGCCGCAGGTGGGCGGCATGTTCCGCGGCGACTACGCCCGCAAATCGACCCTCGCCGAGTTCGGCTTCCGCCTGCCGTCGTGCATCGACAACCGGCCGCTCAAATTCGAGGAATGGGACGAGATGCGCCCGCAGACGGTGTTCGTGTCGGCGACGCCCGGCCCCTGGGAGCTGGAGCGCGTCGAGGGCGTCGTCGTCGAACAGGTGGTCCGGCCGACCGGCCTCATCGACCCCGTCTGCCTCGTCCGGTCGACGGAGCACCAGGTGGACGACCTGATGGCCGAATGCCGGGACGCCGCGCAGAAGGGACAGCGCGTGCTCGTCACCACGCTTACCAAGCGCATGGCCGAGGACCTGACCGAATACATGCACGAGGCCGGCATCCGGGTGCGCTACCTGCACTCCGACGTGGAGACGCTGGAGCGCATCGAGATCATCCGCGACTTGCGCCTCGGCGCCTTCGACGTGCTGATCGGCATCAACCTGCTGCGCGAGGGGCTGGACATCCCGGAATGCGCGCTGGTCGCCATTCTGGACGCGGACAAGGAAGGCTATCTGCGCTCCTACACCTCGCTCATCCAGACCATCGGCCGCGCGGCCCGCAATGTGGACGGACGGGTGGTCCTCTACGCAGACCGCGAAACCAGGTCGCTCGGTTCGGCGCTGGAGGAGACGACGCGCCGGCGGGAGAAGCAGCACGCCTACAACGAGGCCAGGGGCATCACGCCGGAAAGCGTGCGCAAGGGCATCGCCGACATCCTCAAGAGCGTCTATGCGCGCGACAGCGTGACCGTCGAGGCGGGCTTCGCCGAGGAGCCGGCGGTCTTCGGGCACAATCTGGAAACGACCATCGCCGACCTCGAAAAGCAGATGCGCGCCGCCGCGGCGGACCTGGAATTCGAGGAAGCGGCGCGGCTCCGCGACGAGATCAGGCGGCTCAAATCCATGGACCTCGGCCTGGAGGCCGCCATGGCGAAGCCGATCAACCGCATAGCCAGGGGCGCTGTCGCCGGCCGGAAGAAGCGCGGCCGGGCGCGGCGGCGGTAGCGAACCGCCGATGGGCGAGCTTCAACCCCGTCCTGCCACCGCCGGGGATGTTCCCGGGGTCGCCCGATGCGTCGAGGCAGCCTACTCCCACTACATCGAGCGCATTGGCGAGCCGCCGGGACCGATGCTGGACGACTACCGGCAGGTCGTCCGCGACCACCGGGTCTTCGTGGTCGAAGGCGGGGGCGAAATCGCCGGCGCGGTCGTCCTGATCGAAAAGGCGGGAACGATCCTGCTCGACAACGTCGCCGTTCTGCCGTCGCGCCAGGGCGAAGGCATCGGCCGCCGCCTCATGCTGCACGCCGAGGACGAAGCGCGCCGGCTGGGCTACGGCGTCATCGACCTCTACACGCATGAGCTGATGACGGAGAACTTCGCCCTGTATGCCCGCAACGGCTACGAGGAGGTCGAGCGCCGCACGGAGCGCGGTTTCCCGCGCATCTACATGAGAAAACGCCTGTAATGCCAACGGCATCGGGCTAAAACTCAGGAGGAACGCCGCCTCCACCATCGCCCCGGATGCTTGGCCCCGGGAATGGAGGAAGCCGCAGGGCGGTGCTGATACCATCCCTCTTCGCGCAGTCCCCCGAAACACAGAACGATTTCCAGCCGTTTCTCCCTAAAGTTGGGGACGCGCGCAGGCAAGCTGTTCGGCTACCGTCCGCGCCTTCGTCGGCGAGGCCTTCCCGAGTTCATCGCGAGGCCCGCTGTAACCGAGGGGGCCGGGGTGTGATTCCGATTGCAAAGATATCGTGGAACACCGACGCGCAGCGACGCGGCGGGGGGTGTCCGTCCGCGAAGGCAAGCCCCGGATTTTCGGAACGGCCACAGAAAGTTGCGCCCGATAGCGACCCTTGTTGAGCGCAACGGAGGGGTCGCAGCGCGGCTTCGCCGACAAACCGGTGAGTTGCGGGGGCATGCCGAGTGCTGACGCGGCCATGAGCGCCGATCCGCAGAGGTTCGGGACAGAACGATCCGTAGAGGGGCCGCTCCAGATCGGGCGGGGGAAAGGAGCGTCGTATGTCGGGGATTGTATCGGGAAGAGCGCAGTCCAGCCGGCGCCGGGTCCTGTCGCTGCTTCTCGCGGCGGTTCTGACGGTTCCAGTGGCCGGCGCTGTCCACGCCCAATCGCTCGACAAGCTGATCGACCGTCTGGAGAAGTTGGAAAGGGAAAACCGGGAACTCCGCAAGGAAATCGAGGCGATCAAGGCGGCGCAAAACCGCAAACCCCCGTCGCCCCCTGCCGCTGCCGCCGGTCCCGCTCGCGCATACGGGAAGAGCCCGGCCGGCTTCGTCCGCACCGACTCGCAATTCGGCTACGAAATCCTCGATCCGACGAACGCTATCAACCGTAAGGAACGCCTTGTGCTCCATCGCAAGCGGGACGGGATCCTTGCGCCGGGCGGGCTTTATCTCCAGGGCGCGATCACGCCGATAGCCAATCACCAGTCCAGCAACCGGGCCGACAAGTTCGGCTATCTGATGCGCCATCCGACCGCCAAAAATCAGGTCGGCAAGACGGTCTCTGAGGCCGCCATACACTCGGTCCAGCTTGGCGCAACGGCAACGCTCGGCGACTGGATCGCCGGCCATGCACAGGCGCTGTTCGATCCCGAGCAGAGCTTCGGCGCCGGCACCAACACGTCGATCGACCGCAACCAGCTGCAGATGCGGCAGGCCTGGGTCCTGTTCGGCGACTTCGACCGCTCTCCCTTCTACGCCAGCCTCGGCAAGATGGCGGTGCCGTTCGGCCTGACCGACACGGTCAATCCGTTCACCGCCTCGACTGTCTGGCACGCCTTCGGCGGCCTCGCCAACGGCGTGAAGGCCGGATACTCGCAGCAAGGGCTCAACCTTACCCTGATGGGCATACAGGGCGGCGTCCAGTTCCGCGCGGCGAACACGCCGGTAAAAGGCACCGCCGTTCCCGGCCTGCTCAACAATCTCGCCGTCGATGCGAGCTATGAACTCCGGCTGGACAGGGTGGGAACGCTCCTTCTGGGCGGCTCCTACCAGCGCGGGTCGGCCTATTGCCAGGACTACCCGGTGCAGCATTTCGAGCCCTGCCACGACAACAACCCGGCTTTCGGCATTTACGGGCGGCTCATCACCGGCCCCTTCACCTTCAAGGCGGAACTCGCCCGGACGACGGATGTGTGGCCCGGCACCTTCAACCCCGACATGCCGCAATTCGCCGCCAGCAAGGTGACGGCGTTCGATCTCGGCGCGAAATACCGGCTGGAACGGGGCGGCGGACCTCTGGACCTCTCGGTTGAGTTCAGCCGCTTCACCGCCGGCCCGGGCGGTGCGCCTTGGGAGAAGCAGGACCAGATCGTGCTGGGCGTGGCATGGTTCGTCGAGCCCAGCGTGAAGCTGTTCGCGGAAGTTGTGCGGACCGCCGGCTATGCGCCGCTGAACTTCATCAGCGGCGGCAGCATCATGGCCATGGATCCGGACGGCACGAGGAAAGTGGACAACACCCGCACCCACAGCGACCGCAGCGCCCGGTCCAGCATCCTTCTGGTCGGCGCGAATGTCGCCTTTTGAGCCGGGCGGGGCGCCAACTGCACGTCGAGCCTCCCAGGGCAATCGGCCGGGCGAGATGTGTGCATCCGGCAGCCCCCGAACCGGAGCCTCGCGCCGCCTGCGCCTTCAGGAAAACGCCTGCAGGCCCGTCTGGGCGCGGCCGAGGATCAGCGCGTGGACGTCGTGCGTGCCCTCATAGGTGTTGACCGCCTCCAGGTTCATGGAGTGGCGCACGACATGATATTCGTCGCTCACGCCGTTGCCCCCGTGCATGTCGCGGGCGGTGCGGGCGATGTCGAGCGCCTTGCCGCAATTGTTGCGCT
>JAPOZD010000447.1 GCA_026706245.1 Alphaproteobacteria bacterium | reverse complement strand
CAATGAGCGGGAGGCAAGTCCCTCCGCTGCAGTCAGCAGCTCGTCGATCTCACAATCCACCGTCAGGTAGAAATGCGGGACCGTCTGCTTGGACTCGGTCAGCCGGCGCGCGATGACCTTGCGCATGTTCGAGTGCCTGATGCGCTCGAAAGGCGGCAGGCCCGGCAGCTGCTCCGGTTCCGCCGGGGCCGACGGCGCCGCCACGCCCTGCCGGAGTTCGCGCTCGATGTCCCGCTTGACGATCCGCCCCTCGGGGCCGCTGCCGGCCACGCCTTCCAGGGGAAGCTCCGCCTCGCCCGCCATGCGCCGCGCCAGCGGGCTCGCAAAAATCCGCTCGCGGCCCTCATCCACCTCGGCCGGAGCCGCCCGGCCAGTAGCCCGGCGCACATCGTCGCGCGTGATCCGCCCATGCGCACCGCTGCCGGCAATCGCCGCGATGTCGATGCCGGCGAGAGCTGCCATGCGCCGCGCGAGCGGCGTCGCCTTCACCTCCCGGCCCGCCTCCTGCTCCGGCGCGGCCGGAGGCGCCCCGGCTTCGGCCGGCGGAGCCGCAGGCGCTGCGGCCGTCTCTTCGCCCAGTTCCTCGCCCTCTTCCACGAGCACGGCGATCACCGCATTGACGGCAACGCCTTCGCTGCCCTCCGGCACCACGATGCGCCCGACAATGCCCTCATCGACCGCCTCGACCTCCATCGTTGCCTTGTCGGTCTCGATCTCGGCGATCACGTCGCCCGGCTCCACTCTGTCGCCCTGGCCCACCAGCCACTTGACGAGATTGCCCTCCGTCATCGTCGGCGACAAAGCCGGCATAAGGATCTCGGTGGCCATCCCGAACGGTCCCCTCAGGCGTAGCAGACGGCCCGCGCCGCCGCGGCAATGCGCGCCGCGTCCGGCAGGGCCAGCGCTTCGAGATTGGCGGCATAGGGCATCGGCACGTCTTCCCCGGTCACGCGCGCGACCGGCGCGTCCAGCCAGTCGAAGGCATCTTCCATTGCGATTGCCGCAATCTCCGAACCGATGCCGGCCACAGGCCAGCCCTCCTCGACGGAAACGATACGGTTCGTCTTGCGGATCGACGCCGCCACGGTCTCCCTGTCGAGCGGGCGCAACGTGCGAAGGTCGATCACCTCGGCCTCGATTCCCTCGCCCGCCAGCGTGTCGGCCGCTTCGAGCGCCGTGGCACACATGCGTGAGAAGGCCACGATGGTCACATCCCGGCCGGGCCGCAACACTTTCGCGCGGCCGATAGGCACGGTGTAGTCGGCATCGCTCGGCACCTCGCCGCGCTGGCCGTAGAGAATCTCGTTTTCCAGGAAGATGACCGGGTTCGGATTCCGGATCGCCGCCTTGAGCAGGCCCTTCGCATCCGCGGCCGAAAACGGCGAGACCACAATCATGCCGGGCACATGCGCATACCAGCTGGCATAGCATTGCGAATGCTGCGCGGCGACGCGCGACGCCGCCCCGTTCGGCCCCCGGAAAACGATCGGGCAGCCCATCTGGCCGCCCGACATGTAGAGCGTTTTTGCGGCGGAATTGACGATCTGGTCTATGGCCTGCATGGCGAAATTGAAGGTCATGAACTCGACAACGGGCCGCAGCCCGCCGAAGGCCGCGCCGACGCCGAGCCCGGCAAACCCGTGCTCGGTAATCGGCGTGTCGCGGACCCGGCGGGCCCCGAACTCGGCAAGCAGGCCCTGCGTCACCTTGTAGGCGCCCTCATATTCCGCGACTTCCTCGCCCATCACGAAGACCGTCTCGTCGCGGCGCATTTCCTCCGCCATGGCGTCCCGGAGCGCCTCGCGAACGGTCATCTCCACCGTTTCGCCGCGGTAGTCCGGCTCCAACGCGGGCTTCGCCGCTTCCGGCTTCGGTCGGGCCGGAGCAGCGGGCGGCGCCTTCACGACCGCAGGCGGCAGCTCCACAACCGGAGGAGGCGGCTCGGCAACCGTCACGGCGTCCGCGCTTTCGCCCTCGCCTCTCAGCCACAGGATCGTGGCGTTGACCTCTATGCCTTCCGCGCCCTCCGGAACGGCGAGGCTGGCGACAATGCCCTCGTCAACGGCCTCGACTTCCATGGTCGCCTTGTCGGTCTCGATCTCGGCGATCACATCGCCCGGGCTGACCCGGTCGCCCTCGGCGACCAACCATTTGGCGAGCGTCCCTTCCGTCATGGTCGGCGAAAGTGCCGGCATGGTCACGGCGACAGGCATCGCGTCATGCCTCCAGAAGAACGTCGGTATGCAGTTCGGAGGGGTTCGGTTCCGGGCTCTCTTCAGCGAACCGCGCGGCGTCGGCGACGACCTCCCTGATCTCGGCGTCGATCGCCTTCAGCGCATCCTCTTCCGCATGGCCCTCGCTCTCCAGCACATGCCGCAGCCTCTCTATGGGGTCGCGGTCGCGGCGCATCCGGTTGACCTCTTCGCGTGTGCGGTATTTCGCCGGATCGGACATGGAATGCCCGCGGTAGCGGTAGGTCTCCATCTCCAGAATGACCGGCTTGCCGCTACGTGCCTCCGCCACCGCTTCGCTCGCGGCCGCATGGACGGCGCGCACATCCATACCGTCCACCAGCCTGCCCGGAATCCCGAAGCCGCCGCCCCGCGCGTGGAGGCCGGACCCGGCCGCCGCCCGCGAGACCGCCGTGCCCATGCCGTATTTGTTGTTTTCGATCACGAACAGCACCGGCAGCTCCCAGAGCGCGGCGAGATTGAGCGACTCATAGACCTGCCCCTGGTTGGCCGCGCCGTCGCCGAAATAGACGACGGACACGCCGTCCTCGCCCCTGTACCGGTGCGAGAAGCCGAGGCCGACGCCGATGGGCACCTGCGCAGCGACGATGCCATGCCCGCCGAAGAAGTTCTTCTCCCGCGAGAACATGTGCATGGAGCCGCCCTTGCCGCGCGAATAGCCGCCCTCGCGGCCCGTAAGTTCCGCCATGACGCCGCGCGCATCCATGCCCGCCGCCAGCATGTGGCCGTGGTCCCGGTAGCCGGTGACGACGGAATCCCGCTCACCGAGACAGGCCTGGATGCCGACGACGACCGCCTCCTGGCCGATATAGAGGTGGCAGAAGCCGCCGATCAGGCCCATTCCGTACATCTGCCCTGCCCGCTCCTCGAAGCGGCGGATCAGCAGCATGTCCCGATACCAGCGCAGCAGCTGGCCGGAATCCGGCGCCGCGCCATTTGCGGCGGCGCGCCCGTTCCTCTTCGCCGAAGCGCCGCCCCGTTTCTTCGACGGCTGCCTGCTCATGTCCGGCCTCCGCGTTCCAGGAACCCGTTCACCCTGTTTCCGTATCCAGCAGGATGACGATTTCGTCCGGCCGCCCCACATGCAGCAAGGCGCGGACATATTCGTCGAGCAGGTCGGCATCGGCCGGGTCCTGCTTGAGCTGGGCGGCGCGCAACTCAAGGCGGTCGCGATGCTGCACGAGTACATCGTGCCGGGCTTGGACCTCGGTAATCCGGCGCTCGATCTCCATCAGCGACAGCGCGCCATGCTCCCCCACCAGAGCGTGGTAACCGAAATAAACGGCAACGCAGGCAGCCGCCACCGGGCCGACCGCCAACTTCAACAGACGCTGCGTTTCGCTGCGTGTCGACATGATGCGGCAAGGAAACACGATGCGCCGGCCGGGTCAATCCGGAGACGCGCCCACCCTCGATTTTCTAGCTGGCCCGCGCGATTCATGCTTCCCTCCCCCGCGCCTTTGTCCAACAGCGATTTTCGGGAAGAGGTCTGCATGATCGAGCTCTCGATTTACAGTTCCATCGCCAATCCGCCCCGCGGCGACAACCTCGACCGCTGCATGGAGGAGGCCGTGCAGGAAGCGGAGGCGGCAGAGGCGGCCGGATTGGCCGGTTTCTTCGGCGGAGAGCATCATCAGGACAAGGACGGCTTCCTGCCCTCACCTTTCGTGGTATTGGCGGCCATTGCGGCGCGCACCAGCCGCATCCGGGTCGGGACCGCCGTGCTGCTGCTCCCCCTGCACCACCCGGTCCGGGTCGCCGCGGATGCAGCGGTGCTCGACATCATCTCCGGAGGGCGGACCGTTCTCGGCGTCGGCCTCGGCTACCAGGATGCGGATTTCCGCGCGGCCGGCATCGACAGGCGCGAACGGGTGCCCCGTTTCGAGGAATCCGTGGCAATCCTTCGCCAGGCCTGGACCGGTGAGCCGGTCCGGCACCGCGGCCGGTCCTTCGAGATCGACGGGGTGCGCGTGACGCCGCCGCCGTTGCAGAAGCCGGGCATACCGATCTGGGTCGGCTGAGGGGG
>JAPOZD010000059.1 GCA_026706245.1 Alphaproteobacteria bacterium | reverse complement strand
TCGCGCGGGCCGAATCGCGGGCGGCGGGCGGCGGGGAGCGGCGCGACTGGGCCGTGCTGTTCGACGAGGACGCGGCGCAGCTGACCGCCGAGCCGGAGGAAGACGGCCTGCGGCTCGAGATCGACGGCGAGCCGGCGCGGCTGGAGGGCGCGCGCCCGCCGGGCGGCACCCCTTTCGAGGGCCGGTTCGACGGCGGGGCGGTCTCGGTCCGGGTCGAGGAGGACGGCGCGGGCTGGCTGCTCTCCTTCCGGGGCGCGCAGGCGAAGGTGCGCGCCGTGTCGCCGCGTGTCGCGGAGTTCGCGCGCCTCATGCCGAAAAAGGCGCCGCCGGATACCTCGAAAGTGCTGCTCTCGCCCATGCCCGGCCTGCTGGTCTCGCTGGCGGTGGCGGAGGGCGAGGAGGTCGAGGCCGGGCAGGCGCTCGCCGTAGTCGAGGCGATGAAGATGGAGAACGTGCTGCGCGCCGAGCGGCCGGGGCGGGTCAAGTCCATACCGACCGCAGCCGGCGACAATCTCGCCGCCGACCAGCCGATCCTCTATTTCGAGTGACGCGGCGCGGAAAAAGGGAGAGTCGTCATGCCGGACGATCACCACAGTTTCATGGGCCTGGCGCTCGAGGAAGCGGAACGGGGACAGGCCGGGGGCAATGTCCCGGTCGGCTCCGTCATCGTGCGCGGCGGCGCGGTCATCGGGCGCGGGCGCAACCGCGTCGCGTCCGACCGCGACCCGACCTGCCATGCCGAGGTGGACGCGCTCCGGGACGCCTGCCGCAACCTCGACAGCGCCGACCTTTCGGGCGCCGCCTGTTATACCACGATGGAGCCCTGCCCGATGTGCTGCTGGGCGCTGCAGGAGGCGAAGGTCGCCACGCTGGTGCTGGGCGCCCGCCATGCGGAGATGCGCCGCACGGACTATGGCGGCTACAGCGTCGAGGCGCTGCTGGAGCTGACCGGGCGCCCGATGGAGATCGTGACCGGCGTGCGCACGGCGGAATGCGAGGCCATACGCCGGAACTGGACCGGCCCGGCGGAGCCCGGGGCCTGAGCGGCGCGCCCTCGGGCGGGAAGGAGGTGGAGATGGTGACGGGAAATGACGAACTGTTCGCCGTGCTGGGCGAGCAGCGCTACCGGATCGACCGGCCCTGGGGCCGCTGGCCGGAGCATATTCCGGTCGGGATCATCAGCAAATGCGCGGTCGATGCCGGCGGCAATCTCTACATCTGCCAGCGGCGCTCGACCCCGGTGCTGGTGTTCGACCCGGAGGGGAACTTCGTCCGAAGCTGGGGCGACGGCGAGATCGCGGACCCGCATGGCATCGCGGCGGCTCCGGACGGGCGCATCCTTGTCGTGGACCGGGACGCGCATCAGGTGCTCGCCTTCGACGCGGAAGGCAGGCTGCTGCTGGCGCTCGGCGAGCGGCACCGCCCGCGCACGCAAGCGCCCTTCAACCATCCGACCGACGTAGCGGTCGGGCCCGGCGACGACCTCTATGTGTCCGACGGCTACGGCAACACCATGGTCCACCGCTTCGCGCCCGACGGCGCGCATCTGGCGAGCTGGGGCGGACGGGGCAGCGGCCCCGGCGAGTTCACCACGCCGCACGGCATCGGCGTGCTCGGCGACGGGCGGGTGCTGGTGGGAGACCGGGAGAACAACCGCGTGCAGGTCTTCTCGCCCGAAGGCGGCTACCTCGCGGAATTCGGCCCCTTCTACAAACCGATGGACATCCATATCGACAGCGACCAGCGGATCTTCGTCTCGGACCAGGTCCCGCGCGTGACCGCGCTCGGCCCCGATGGAGAGATATTCGGAAGCTGCAAGCCGGTGGCGGTCATGCCGCACGGGGTCGCCGGCGCGGCCGACGGGACGCTCTATTTCGTCGAGACCCACACCACCGTCATCACCCGCCTCGCCCCCGTCGGCTGAGGCGGCCGGCTACCCCGCGGCCCTCAGCCTTGCGAAGCCGGCTTCGAGGTCGGCGATCAGGTCTTCCGGGTCTTCGAGGCCGATATGCAGGCGGAGCAGCGGGCCGGCGGGGTTCCAGACCGTCGCCATGCGCCAGGCCGAGGGGTCGCTCGGCACGATCAGGCTCTCGAAGCCGCCCCAGCTCGACCCCATGCCGAACAGCTCCAGCCCGTCCAGCATCGCCGCCACCGCCTCCGGGCTTGCAGGATTGAGCAGCAGGCCGAACAGGCCGGACGCTCCGGTGAAGTCCCGCTTCCAGATCGCATGGCCGGGGTCGTCCGGCAGCGCCGGGTAAAGCACCCGCTCGACTTCCGGGTGGCCCTGCAGCCAGGTCGCGACCCGCATCGCGTTCTCCTGGTGGCGGGCGAGGCGCACGCTCATGGTGCGGATGCCGCGCGTGCCGAGATAGATGTCGTCCGGGCCTGCGCAGAGGCCGGTCATGTTCCACCAGGCCCGCACCAGCTCAAGGCTCTCCGCGTCGCGGCAGGTGACGATGCCCAGCATCGCGTCGGAATGGCCGACGATATATTTGGTCGCGGCGTGGATGGAGATGTCCACGCCGTGGTCGAAGGGCTTGAAGTAGAGCGGCGTCGCCCAGGTGTTGTCGATCGCGACGCGCGCGCCGCAGGCATGGGCGACTTCCGCGATGGCCGGCACGTCCTGCATCTCGAAGGTCTGCGAGCCGGGCGCCTCCAGATAGACCAGCTTCGTTTCCGGGCGCATCAGCTCGGCGATGCCGGCGCCGATGCCGGGGTCGAAGAAGGTCGCCCCGATGCCGTGGCGCGGCAGCGCCTCGGTAGCGTAGCGCCGGGCCGGGGCATAGACGCAGTCCGCCACCAGCACATGGTCTCCGGCCGACAGCATGGAGGAGTAGCCGAGCGCCACCGCCGCCATGCCGGAGGGGCAGATGACCGCGCCCTCGGCACCCTCGATCTCCGCTACCGCATCCTCCAGGGTGAACATGGTGGGCGTGCCGCGCCGCCCGTAGGCCGGGTCGCGCGGACCCTTGGGCGCGAGGCGTTCGGCCACCGTGCGCGAGAGGATCGTCGAGGCGCGGAAGACCGGCGTGTTGACGACGCCGAAGAAGTCGTGCGGATGGCGCCCCGCATGCGTGAGCACCGTGTCCGGCCGTTTTCCCTCTGTCATGATTCTACCGGCGTGTCCTCTCGCGATCCCCATTCGCTCCACGAGCCGTCATAGACGGCCGCATCCCTTCGTCCCAGTTCGTAAAGCCCGAGCGCCAGCACGGCGGCCGTGATCCCGGAGCCGCAGGTCGTTGCCACGGGCTTCTCCAGGTCCAGCCCCGCCGCCTCGAAGGCCGCGCGGAGCGCCGTCCGGTCCCGGAAGGTGCGGCTCTCCGGGTCCAGGATTTCCGTATAGGGCAGGCTGAGGCTGCCGGGGATATGGCCGCTGCGCATGCCGGCCCTGGGCTCCGGCTCCATGCCGTGGAAGCGTCCGGCGCTGCGCGCGTCCAGCACCTGCTCGGCCCGGCTTTCGATATTGGCCAGCATGTCGGAGCGCGCGCGCACCAGTTCCGGCCGCGCCTCGGCCGCATAGCCCGCCTCAACGGGGCGGCCCTCGGCCAGCCATTTCGGCAGGCCGCCGTCGAGCACGCGCACGCGCTCATGGCCGAAGGCCCGGAAGGTCCACCAGACCCGCGCCGCGCCCGTGGTGCCGACCGCGTCATAGACCGCGACCTCGTCGTCCCGCGTGATGCCCATCGTCCCCATGGCGAGCGCGAAACCCTTTTCGTCGGGCAGCATGTGCGGCAGGGCGCTCGCGCGGTCGGCCACGCCGTCTATGTCGAAGAAGCGCGCGCCCGGAATATGCGCCTCCAGGAACTCCGCCCCGGCGTCGCGCCCGGCCGTGGGCAGGTGGTGGCTGCCGTCCAGCAGCACGACCTCGCCGAGCCGCCGGGCCAGCTCTTCCGTGGAGATCAGCGCGCTCATGCGCCCTCCTCCAGATGGACATTGATGCGCCGGTTGCGCCGGCCCTTGTTCTCGATCTTGCCGACGCGCACCCGCCCGATCTCGCCCGTCCGCCCGACATGGGTGCCGCCGCAGGGCTGGAGGTCCACGCCGGTCCCAATTTCCAGCACGCGCACCCGCCCGGCCCCGCGCGGCGGCTGCACCGACATGGTGCGCACCAGCTCGGGATTTGCGTCGAGCTCGGCTTCGTCGATCCAGCGCGCGGCGACGGCATGGTCGGCCCGGATCAGCGCGTTCAGCGCTTCGTCCAGCGCCTCCTTGTCCAGCACCGGGTCCGGCAGGTCGAAATCGAGCCGGCTCTTCCATTCGCCGACCGCGCCGCCGGTGACGCCCCCCGTCACGATGGCGGAGAGCAGGTGCAG
>JAPOZD010000226.1:576-4319 GCA_026706245.1 Alphaproteobacteria bacterium | reverse complement strand
GAACGCCGAGAGGACCAGCAGCGCCAGTATAGCACCGATGATGATCCAGAATTCCAGCGTAATGCCGCCAGCGCCTCGTCGAGCAGGGCGGCAAGCGTCTCCTCCTCAACATCGCGGTGGACGAAGGCGCGGCCGATGCCACGGGCCAGCACCAGCACGATGCGGCCGGCTTCCGCTTTCTTGTCGCGGCGCATCCGCTCGATCAGTTCATCCCGGCGCGCCTGCGAGGCATTGGCGCCCGGTGGATCCACGGGCAGGTCCGCGCCGGCGAGATGCGCCCGCATACGGGCGAGGTCGTCCGCCGGGCAGAGCCCCAGCCGCACGGACATCCGGAAGGCGAGCGCCATGCCGAGGGAAACCGCCTCGCCGTGCAGCAGCGCATCGCCGAAGCCGGCTTCCGCCTCGAAGGCATGCCCGAAAGTGTGGCCCAGATTGAGCAGGGCGCGGCGTCCGGCCTCGCGCTCGTCCGCCGCCACGACATCGGCCTTCGCCTCGCAACTCACGGCGATGGCATGGGCGAGCGCGTCGTCCTCGCGCGCCAGCACCCGCGCGCCGTTCTCCTCCAGCCAGCCGAAGAAGTCCGGCCGGTCGATCAGGCCGTATTTCACGACCTCCGCGTAGCCGGCCCGGAGTTCGCGGTCGGGCAGGGTGGCGAGCGAGGTCGTGTCGGCGAGCACGAGACGCGGCTGGTGGAAGGCGCCGACGAGGTTCTTGCCCTGCGGCGCGTCGATCGCCGTCTTGCCTCCGACGGCGCTGTCCACCTGCGCAAGCAGCGTCGTGGGGATTTGCACATAGTCTATGCCTCGCAGCAGGACGGCCGCGGCAAATCCCGCAAGGTCGCCGATCACGCCGCCGCCGAGCGCGAGAACGCAGCCGCCCCGGTCCAGTCCGGTGTCCAGCAGCCGATCCAACAGGTCTTCCAGATGGCGGAAGGACTTGGTTGCCTCCCCAGGCGGCAGCACAATGGCTGCGAATTCGATGCCCGCGGCATCGAGCCCCGCGGCCAGCCGGCCGAGATGGTGCGCGGCCACGTTATGGTCCGTGACGACCGCGACACGGCGGCGCCTGAGCACCGGCAGCAGCCAGTCGCCCGCGCGTTCCATCAGTCCGGGTCCGGCCAGAATGTCGTAGCTGCGTTCGCCGAGGCCGACCTCGATCTTCCGCACCGGCTTCATCGGCAGCTCTCCACGCGCCCATTGGCCAGATAGCCTGCGCCGCGCAATGCGTCTTCCACGCGCGCAACGGTCTCCTCGACCGGACCCGCCTGGCTCATCACGGTGAGTTCGGCGAGCGCGTAAACCGGGTAGCGCTTCTCGATGAGTTCGGCGAGCGTGCGCTGCGGGTCCGGCGTCTTGAGCATCGGGCGGTTGGAGCGCCGGGACACGCGCTCCCAGAGCACGTCGAAGTCCGCCTTCAGCCAGACCGAAACCGCGCGCTCCGCGATGACGGCGCGCGTGGACGGGTTCTGAAAGGCGCCGCCGCCGGTAGCGAGCACATGCAACGGGCCGCTCAGCAGCCGGGCGATCACCTTGCGCTCGCCTTCGCGGAAGGCGGCCTCGCCCTGCGTTTCGAAAATGTCCTCGATGGAGCAGCCGGCCGCCTCCTGGATTTCATTGTCGGCGTCGATGAAGGCAAGTCCCTGGCGCTGGGCCAGCATGCGGCCGACCTTGGTCTTGCCGGCGCCCATCATGCCGATCAATGCGACGGTTCTGGTCAGGCTCATGGACGGCATTCCCGGGATATGGGCGCTTGCGGCGGAAAGCAAAGCCTTGCTTTTGCCGCATTCGCGCCTTTGAACGGTTTTCGCTAGAATCGCATTATCGGGAATGAGCGCCGGACCGCCACCCCGGAGGCGAAAGCGAGGAAGGGTTATGGACGCTCGGAGACTGTTCCTGAACCTGCTGTTCGGGCTTCTGGGCGCGGCGGTTGTGGCGGCGCTGCTCTATTTCGGACTCGTGGATTCGCTCCCGCCGGAAACAACGGTGGAAAAGGTGTTGCCGGATGACCGTTTTCCCCGCTAGGGCGCTGATCTGCGGGCTCATCGCCGGTTTCATGGCCGCAACCGCCGCAGCCGAGGACAGGCGCGCGCCGATCCGGCTCATTCCGGCCGATCCTCCGCGCGGTGCGGAAATGAATGAGGAACCGGCGGAACGAGCGCAGCAGCAGGAAGCGCCGGCCGCGCAGGGGCCGACGGTACTGGTCGCGCCGGCCAAACCGAGCGATCCCGACTCGGCCGGCCTGCCGGGTTTCGAAGGCGGGTTCGGTCTGCCGCTCTGGCGGGGCAGTTCGAGAGCGGCGGTCGCCCGCCTGCTCGAGGGCCTGCCGCAGGCCGTTGCCTCGCCTGCGCTCAGGGACGTGTTGTTCCGGGTCCTGGCGGCCGGTGCGGCGCCGCCCGAGGGCGAGGAGCCGCGGCTGGCGCCCCTGCGGGTCGGGTTGCTTCAGAGTCTCGGCCGCGACCGGGAAGCGGCGTTGCTGGCCGAGGCGGCAGGGCTGGAGACGCCGCCGCCTTCGGCCGGCTCCGCGGCTGTCGATCCCGCCCTGGCGTCGGGCGATCTCGAGGCGGCCTGCGAAGCTGCGAATGCGGAGATGGTGCGCGCCCCTTCGGCCTATGTGCAGCGCGCAGCGGCGTTCTGCGCCGCCAGGGCCGGGGAGGGGGACCGGGCGCACCTCATTCTCGACATCCTTCGCGAGGTCGATGCCGGAGGAGACCCGCTGTTCGAAGGGCTGATGCTGCGCGCGCTGGATGCGGCCGGAGAGAATGCGCCGCCATTGCCGGAGGACGGCCCGGTTACCGCGCTCAATGTGGCAATGCTGTCATGGCTCGGGGAGGCGCCGCCCGAAGTCTGGAAGCTGCGCAGCGATCCGGCGGCGGCGCGCCTGCGGGCGAGGCTAGTCCGGACGGAGGCGGAAGCCGAGCAAGCCGCCAGGGACGGCCTGCTGGAGCCCAAGGCGCTGCTCGCCCGATATCTCCGGGCCGCCGAAACCGAAAATTCCCGCGCCCGGTTTGCGCAGGCGGCGATGGCGGCGACGGACCCGCAGCAGAGAATGCAGGCGCTGGCGCCGCTGTGGCAGGATGCGCTTGCAGCGGGATTGCTGGTGCCCGTGGCGGGCGCCACCATCGAACTCGCGGCCGATATCGTTCCGACGCCGGAATTGGCGCCGCATACCTCGATCGCCGTGTTTGCCGCGCTCGCGGCAGGCCGCTTCGACATTGCGGAGCGGTGGTACCTCGCCGCAGCGGAGCGGGGCTCCGAGATCGAAGCGGACAACGATCGTGCGGTGCTTGCCTGGGCGCCGATGAAGCTTGCCGATGCCGGAAACAAGATGTCTCGGGCCGAGGACGGATTGCAGCGCTGGCTCGAAACAGGCGGCGACGAGCCTCCCTATTCGCGCGCCGCCATGCTGTTTGCGCTGATGGAAGCCGTGGGCGAGCCGGTACGCCAGCAGGACTGGACGATCCTGCTGACGAACCTCCAGGACGTAGCCGGCAAATTTCCGGCTCCCGTCGTCTGGCGGGGGCTCGATGCGGCCGGCAAGGCTGGGCGAATCGGCGAGGCCGTCCTTTACGCTGTCATCGCATCGGGCGGCCGGGCCCGCAGCGACATGCCGACCGCCGTTGCCATTGTCCGCGCGCTCGCGGCCGTCGGGCTGGCGGCGGAGGCGCGGGCCTATGCGGTCGAATGCCTCGTCGAGGCGGCGGCGCTGTGAGCATCGGCGCCCTCAACGCCTTCCTCGAGGCGCTG
>JAPOZD010000226.1:0-566 GCA_026706245.1 Alphaproteobacteria bacterium | reverse complement strand
CGAACGGGGGGCGGCGGTCAACACCGTTGCCGCCTATCGCCGCGATCTGGAACACGCGGAAGCCTCGTTCGGCGGCGGTCTGGAGGAGGCCGGGGAAGCGGACCTGCGCCGCTACCTTGCCGATCTGCTGCAAGCGGGACTGTCGCCCCGGACGGTGTCGCGGCGGCGCTCGGCGCTGCGCCAGTTTTTCCTGTTCTGCACGGCGGAAGGCTACCGGGAGGACAATCCGGCCGACCGGCTCGATGCGCCCAAGACCGGCCGGCCGCTGCCTCGCCATCTCGGAGTCGAGGAAGTCGGCAGGCTGATCGAAGCCATTGAGAGCCAGGACGGCCCGGCGCAACTCCGCCTCTATTGCATCGTGGAGCTGCTCTATGGCGCGGGCTTGCGCGTGTCGGAACTTGTCGGCCTCGCCATGTCGGATGTGCCGCCCGGACGCGCCTGGCTGACCGTGCGCGGCAAGGGCGGGCGCGAGCGGGTCGTGCCCCTGGGCCGCCCGGCGCGCGCCGCCATCGATGCCTGGACCAAGGTCCGCCCGCATTTCAGTCGGGGTCGGCAGTCGCGCTGGC
>JAPOZD010000426.1 GCA_026706245.1 Alphaproteobacteria bacterium | reverse complement strand
GTTCGGCCAGTATGAGATAGGCGATGCAGCCGAGAAGCGGCAGGACGATCAGCAGGATGTAACCGACGATCGCCGCCGCGGGCCAGACATAGCCGGTCCAGAAGTTAACCATTGCGGGCTTCCGCGGCGAGGAAGGTCTCTGTGCAGACCGCCATCGTTTCCGAGGCGCGCGAGATCGGGTCGGTCATATAGTAGTTCGCGACCGGACTGGCGAACGTCGCATCGTCGATCCGGCCTGCCGGAGCCGCACCGCCCCATGCCGCCGCCACGATTTCGTCCCGCGTGTCGAACACGGGATTTGTCCGGCCCATGCGGGCGCGCAATGCCGGCAGCGAATCGTAAGCCAGCGGCCTGCCGAGCACATCGGAAAGAGCGCGCAGCACCGCCCAGTCCTCGCGCGCGTCACCGGGCGGGAAGGTCGCCCTCTCGCTGCGCTGCACCCGCCCCTCCAGATTGACCCAGGTGCCCGGCTTTTCGGTGTAGGCCGCCCCCGGCAGGATGACATCGGCGCGCGCCGCGCCCGCATCGCCGTGATGGCCCTGATAGATCACGAAGACGTCTCCCAGGCCGGACAGGTCGATCTCATCGGCACCGAGCAGGAAGAGCGTATCGACAGCCCCGGACAGCATGCCGCCGGTATCCGCGCCGCCCTCGCCCGGCACGAAGCCGAGGTCCAGACCGCCGACCCTCGACGCGGCCCGGTTCAACACATTGAATCCGTTCCAGCTCTCGGAGATCAGTCCGTTCAGTTCCGCTATGCGTTGCGTCGCGGCGAGCACGGCCGCGCCGTCCGGCCGCGCAAGGGCGCCGGCGCCGACAATCAGCATCGGACGCGCCGCGCCCTTCAGCACGGCGCAGAAGCGGTTCCTGCCGGCCGCCGCGCCGCGCAAGGTCTGCCCGCCCGTTCCGAGATGGTCGTAGCGGTAGCCAAGCTCATGCGCCTCGCCTATCAGGCCGACCTGCAAACCGCCGGCCAGCCATCGCTTGCGAATCCGCGCATTGAGGACCGGCGATTCCCAGCGCGGATTGCAGCCGATCAGCAACAATGCGTCGGCTTCCTCGATGCCCTGGACGGTAGAGTTGAAGAGATAGCTGGAACGCTGGCCGGGAATGGCGGCGGCGCCGTCCTGCCTGCAGTCCAGATGCGGCGAACCGAGGGCCTGCACAAGGTCCTTGAGCGCCTGCATCGACTCGGCATCGGCCTGGTCGCCGGCAATCGCGCCGATAGCGGTGCCGGCCCGACCCTCCATCCTTTTCCGGATTGCCTCGAACGCCTCGCTCCAGCTCGCCGGATGCAGCCGGCCGTTGCGGCGCACATAAGGCCGGTCCAGACGCTGGCGTCGGAGTCCGTCATGCGCGAAGCGGCTCTTGTCCCCCAGCCACTCCTCGTTCACCTCTTCATTGAGGCGCGGCAGGATGCGCAACACTTCCGGGCCGCGTGAATCGATGCGGATGTTCGCACCGAGCGCATCGAAGACATCGATGCCTTCGGTCTTGCGAAGCTCCCAGGGACGGGCATTGAAGGCATAGGGCTTCGAAGTAAGCGCGCCTACCGGACAGAGATCGATGACATTTCCGGAAAGCTCGCTTTCCACCGCACGCTCGAGCGTGGTGATCTCCATGTGCTCGCTGCGCCCGACCGCCCCGATCGACGGCACGCCGGCCACTTCCTCGGCGAAGCGGATGCACCGCGTGCAATGGATGCACCGCGTCATCGTCGTCTTGATGAGCGGTCCCATATCCTTGTCCGGCACGGCGCGCTTGTTTTCTTCGAAGCGGCTCGTGTCGGCTCCGTAGAAGAGCGCCTGGTCCTGGAGATCGCACTCGCCGCCTTGGTCGCAGATCGGGCAGTCGAGCGGGTGGTTGATGAGCAGGAACTCCATCACCCCCTTGCGCGCCTTCTGCGTCATCGGGCTCGAGGTCAGCACTTCCATATTGTCGCCCGCCGGCATGGCGCAGGACGCGGCCGGCTTTGGCGGGCCGGGCCGGATTTCGACCAGGCACATGCGGCAATTGCCGGCGATCGACAGGCGCTCGTGATAGCAGAAGCGCGGCACTTCCCTGCCGGCGGCCTCTATCGCCTGCAGCCCGGTGCTGCCGGGCGGAAACTCGACCTCGAGCCCGTCGTCGGGAAGCTTCGGCATTCGCTCCGCCCTCCGGGGTCAGGCCGCCGCGGCCCGGCTTCGGTAACTCAGGATGCGTTCCTCCATTTCGTGCCTGAAATGGCGGATCAGTCCCTGGATCGGCCAGGCGGAACCGTCGCCATGCGCGCAGATGGTGTGCCCCTCGATTTCCTTCGACACGTCCAGCAGCATGTCGATTTCCTCGACCCGGGCGCGTCCGGACGCCATCCGATCCATCACGCGCATCATCCAGCCCGTGCCCTCCCGGCACGGCGTGCATTGCCCGCAGCTTTCATGCGCGTAGAAGCGCGCAAGCCGCGCAATCGCCCGCACCACGTCCGTGGACTTGTCCATCACGATCACGGCCGCCGTGCCGAGCCCGCTCTGCGCATCCCGAAGCGCGTCGAAATCCATCAGCACCTCGTCGCAGATGCTCTTCGGCAGGATCGGCGTAGAGGACCCTCCCGGAATGACCGCCTTGAGATTGTCCCAACCGCCGCGGACGCCGCCGGCATGCTTCTCGATGAGCTCCTTCATCGGGATGCTCATCGCTTCTTCCACATTGCACGGCCGGTTCACATGGCCGGAAATGCAGAACACCTTGGTGCCGGTGTTGTTGCTGCGCCCGAAGCCGGAGAACCAGGATGCGCCCCGGCGCAGAATGGTCGGCGCCACCGCGATGGTTTCGACATTGTTGACCGTCGTCGGGCAGCCATAGAGGCCTGCCATGGCGGGAAAGGGCGGCTTGAGGCGGGGCTGGCCCTTCTTGCCCTCCAGGCTCTCGATCAGCGCGGTTTCCTCGCCGCAGATATAGGCGCCTGCGCCCCGGTGGAGGAACACGTCGCAGTCGATGCCCGAACCGCAGGCATTCCGGCCGATCAGCCCGGCCTCATACGCCTCGTCTATGGCATGCTGCAGGTGCCGCGCCTCGTTGTAGAACTCGCCGCGCACATAGATGTATGCGGCTCCCGCGCCCATCGCCGCGCAAGCGAGGAGGCATCCCTCGACCAGCTTGTGCGGGTCCCAGCGCATCATGTCGCGGTCCTTGCAGGTGCCGGGCTCGCCTTCATCGGCATTGACCACGAGATAGGCCGGGCGCTCGTCGCTTTCCTTCGGCATGAACGACCATTTGAGCCCGGTCGGGAAGCCTGCCCCGCCGCGCCCCCGCAGGCCCGATGACTTGACCTCTTCGACAAGCCACTCGCGCCCCTTGGCGATCAGGTCGGCCGTGCCATCCCAGTCGCCGCGGGCGCGGGCGCCCTTCAGCGTCCAGTCATGCTCGCCGTAGAGATTGGTGAAGATGCGGTCCCGGTCGCTCAACATCGGGCGTCAGCCTCCAGCAGAGTCGTCTTGCCGCCTTCCGGGGCGGAGTTGAGACGTTCCGCCAGCGTGCCGTGTGACGGCTGGCGGCCTTCCGCCAGCGCATCGAGCAGCGCGGCCGTGCGATCCGCGTCCAGGTCCTCGTAGTAGTCGTCATTGACCTGGAGGATGGGCGCATTGACGCATGCCCCGAGGCATTCCACTTCCAGCAGGGTGAAGAGGCCCTTCTCGTCGGTCTCGCCGAAATCGAGCCCGGTCTTTTCCTTGCAAACCCGGACGACGTCGTCGGACCCGCGCAGCCAGCAGGGCGTGGTCGTGCAGACATGCAGGCGGTACCGGCCCACGGGCTCGCGGTAGTACATCGTGTAGAAGCTGACGACCTCCCAGACGCGGATGGCCGGCAGGTCCAGGAAATCCGCGACATATTCGATAACGGCGGGAGAGGTCCAGCCGAGCTGCCTCTGCGCCAGGTCCAGCAGCGGCATGACGGCGCTTTGCTGCCGGCCTTCCGGATATTTCGCGACCACGGCCTTCGCGGCCTTCAGGTTGTCGGCCGTAAAGGCAAAGCTTTCGGCCGATCCGGCGCGCCCGCTCATCGATCGATCTCTCCGAACACGATGTCCATGGCGCCCAGAATCGCAACGCTGTCGGCCAGCATATGGCCGCGCGACAGGAAGTCCATGGCGGCAAGATGCGCGAAGCCCGGCGCCCGGATCTTGCACCGGTAAGGCTTGTTGGTGCCATCCGACACCAGATAGACGCCGAACTCGCCCTTGGGCGCCTCCACAGCCGTATAGGTCTCGCCGGCCGGCACGCGGTAGCCTTCGGTGTAGAGCTTGAAGTGGTGGATCAAGGCCTCCATCGACTGCTTCATCTCACCGCGCTTCGGCGGAGCC
>JAPOZD010000302.1 GCA_026706245.1 Alphaproteobacteria bacterium | reverse complement strand
CGAAGGGGAAGCTGCGGGTCGAGCTGGAGCGGCTGGCCGAACGCGAGTGGGAACACCCGTCCGGCGAGGGTCCGGTCCGCTTCTCGGCATCGACGATCGAGCGGTGGTACTACGCGGCGCGGGCCGAACAGCGGGATCCGGTCAAGGCCCTGCGTCAGAAGCCGCGGGCCGACGCCGGCCGCCAGCGGGCGATGTCGACGGCGCTGGTCGAGGCGTTGCGCGCTCAGTATCGGGCTCATCCGTCGTGGTCTGCGCAGCTGCACTACGAGAACTTGCAGGCGCTGGTCGAGGCCGATCCCGCGCTCGGGCCGATGCCGTCCTACGCAACGCTGACCCGGGCGATGCGGGCGCGCGGCCTGGTGCGCAAGCGACGGCGCAAGTGGTTCGAGAAAGAGCGCAAGGCGCCGGCCGAGCCGCGCGAGGTGCTGAGCTACGAGGTCTCGCGGAGTCACGGCCTCTGGCACGCCGACTTCCACCATGCCAAGCGCCGGGTGCTGACCGCGTCGGGCGAGTGGCAGACGCCGATTCTGCTCGGCTTCCTCGACGACCACTCGCGGCTCGGCTGTCACCTGCAATGGTATCTGGAGGAGACCGCCGAGGTCTTCGTCCACGGGCTCTGCCAGGCCTTGATGAAGAGAGGTTTGCCGAGGTCCCTGATGACCGACCGCGGTTCGCCGATGATGGCGGGCGAAGTCGAGGAGGGACTGCATCGGCTCGGCATCCTGCATGCGCCGACGCTGGCTTACAGCCCGCACCAGAACGGAAAAATCGAGTCCTTCTGGGGCGTCGCCGAATCGCGCCTCATGGCCATGCTCGAGGGTATCGAGGCGCTGACCCTGAAGGTACTCAACGACGCCACCATCGCCTGGGTCGAGCAGCATTATCACCGCCGCGTGCATCGCGAGCTCGGCACCACGCCGCTGAAGCGGCTGCTGGACAGCCCTGATGCATCGAGGCCCTGCCCCGGCTCGGCCGAGCTCAAGGCGGCCTTCCGCATCACCAGGAGGCGCACGCTCAGGCGCTCGGACGGCACCGTGTCGGCCGAGGGCGTCCGTTATCAGGTGCCGCAGCCGTGGCGCCATCTGCGCACGCTCTGGATCCGCTACGCGCGCTGGGATCTGGCCAGTGTCGATCTCGTCGACGGCCGAAGCGGCGAGCGGCTGTGCACCCTCTACCCCCTCGACAGGCGCGGCAACGCCGACGGCATCCGCCGTCGCGCCGGACCCGGCGGCGAGGATGGCGAGGGCAGCGCCGGCGGCGGCGATCTCCCGCCGCTGCTCAAGGGCATGCTCGACGCCCAGGCCGCGACGGGCCTGCCGCCCGCCTGGCTGGCCCATGCCGAACGCTCCGGCCCGGACAATGACGACGATCAGGGAGAAAGCCGATGAACCGCGAACTGCTCACGATGTACGGCCTGAAATGGAACCCGTTCGCCACCGATCTGCCGGTCGAGGGTCTTCTGCCCACGCCCGCCGTCGAGAGCTTCTGCCGCAGGATCGAACGGCAACTCATGCGACAGGGCGGCTTTGCGCTCATCGCGGGCGAGCCCGGCGCCGGCAAGAGCGCCGCCCTTCGCCTGCTCGCCCATCGCCTCGAGAAGACCGAGGGGCTGGGCGTCGCGGCCCTCTCTCATCCCTCGGCCAGCATCTCCGACTTCTACCACGAAATCACCGACCTCTTCGGCATCACCATGATCCACGGCAATCGCTGGCACAGCTTCAAGGGTCTTCGTCAGCGCTGGCTCACCCATCTCGAAGACACCCGCATGCGGCCGCTCCTGCTGGTCGACGAGGCGCAGGAGATGATCAACCCGGTGTTGACCGAGATGCGCCTGCTCACCTCGACCGACTTCGACTCGCGCGCGATCCTCAGCGTCGTCCTCGTCGGCGACCACCGCCTGCTGGCGAAGCTCCGCAACCCCGAACTGCAGCCGATCGCCTCGCGCATCCGCCAGCGTCTCATCATGGCCCGCGCGGAGCCCGAGGAACTCTTGAAGCTGCTCGACCACCTGCTGGCTCAAGCCGGCAATCCGGGCCTCATGACGCCCGGCCTGAAGGAGACCCTGGTCGCTCATGCCGGCGGCAATCCCAGGGCACTCGCCATCATGGCCGACGGGCTTCTCGCCGCGGGTGCCGAGCACGACCGCGAGGTGCTCGACGAAAAGCTCTTCATCGACACTTGGGGCGAGCCCACGCAGCCCACGGGAGCGAGCCGGTGAAGGGCTTCCCGACGCGATCCCCGGCCGATCTCGAAGACCGGCCGCAGGAGCAGCAATGGCTGGTCGACGGGCTCTGGGCCAAGCAGGCGGTCGGCATCGTCGGCGGCGAGCCCAAATGCGGCAAGTCCTTCCTGGCGCTGGATCTCGCCGTCGCGGTCGCTGCCGGCGTCCCCTGCCTGCGCCGCTTCGCCACCGCGCAACCCGGACCGGTGCTGATGTTCGCCGCCGAGGACGCCGGCCATATCGTGCGCGACCGGCTCGCCGGCATCGCCCGCGCCGCCGGCGCCCGCTTCGAGGCCCTCGACATCGCCGTCATCGACGTGCCCACGCTCCGCCTCGATCATCGCCCCGACCGGCAGCGGCTGCTGGAGACCGTCGAGCGGATCGCACCGCGCCTCCTGGTCCTCGATCCCCTGGTCCGCCTGCACGGCGTCGACGAGAACACCGTCGCCGAGATCGCCCCCATCCTCGGCTTCCTGCGCGACCTCCAGCGCCGCTTCGAGGCCGCCGTCCTGCTCGTCCACCACGCCCGCAAGAGCGGGGCCACAAGGCCGGGCCAGGCCCTGCGGGGAAGCAGCGAACTGCATGCCTGGGGAGACAGCAATCTCTACCTGCGCCGGCGCGACGGACAGATCGTCATGACCGTCGAGCACCGCGCCGCCCCCGGCCTCAACGACATCGAGATCGAACTCGCCGATGACGGCGAAGGACCGGCCCTGCGGCTCCGGCGGCCGCTGCCGGCCGAGGCCGCGCCAGAGCCCGAGACGCCCGAGCAGCGCATCGTGCAGGTCCTCGCCGAAGCCGCAACGCCGCTCTCGCAACGCCAGATCCGCGAGCACGCCGCGACCCGGCCCGCCACCGTCGCCGCAGCCCTGCGCGCACTCATCCGCGAAGGATGCGTCGAACGCGTTCCCGAGGGCGGATACCGCATCGCCGATACCGGGGCCGACGATGCGACCGCGCCGGCCGCCGCCGTCAATGACAGAGGCCGCGGCCAAGCGTTACCGAAAGCCGTTACCGCCTCGAACCCCTAGGGAGGCAGGGTAACGGTAACGGGTAACACCCGCGACCGGTCTCCACTTCCAAGCAGACCTTCCCAGGAACCTAACAATGAGCGGCGGCGATCCCCTGGCCATCTGCCGCAACATCCCCCTCGACCGGGTCGCCATCGCCCTCGGCTACCGCAGGGACACCGCCGACCGGGCGCGCTTCCGGCGCCAGGGCTCGGTCATCAGCATCAACGGCGAGAAGTTCTTCGATCACCTGAGCGGCACGGGTGGCGGTGGCGCCATCGATCTCGTCATCCATGCAACCGGATGCCGCTTCCCGGACGCGCTCCGCTTCCTCGCAGGCCACGAGGGGCGGGAGAGAGCCACCGCCATCCCGACCGCGCCGCGCCGCCTGCGGCTGCCAGGGCCCAGTCCCCGCGCATGGCCCAGGGTCCGCGACGCCCTCGTCGATCAGCGAGCCCTACGCGCCGATGTGCTCGAAGCCTGCCACAGCCGCGGCCTCCTCTACGCCGATGACAGGCTCAACGCCGTCTTCGTCTGCCGCAACGCCAGCGGCAACCCCACCGGCGCCGAAATCGTCGGCACCGCGCCGCTGGCCGGCGCAAGGCGCTTCAGGGGTATGGCGCCCGGCTCGCGCAAGGCGCGCGGCGGCTTCTGGCTCCCGTGCGACCGAAACCCGCCCGCGCCGGTCATCCTCACCGAGAGCGCCGTCGACGCCATCTCCGCGCGAAGCCTGCGCATCAAGGAAACCCGCGAACCCGGCGCCGTCATCGTCTCGACCGCCGGCGTCGCCAGCGCGGTCCCGCCCTGGATCGAGGACTGGAAACCGAAGCGCATCGTCTGTGCCTACGACGCCGACAACCCCGGTGACGCTGCCGCCGAGCGGCTCGCAGCCAACGACCCGAGAGTAATCAGGACGCGCCCGCCCGGCGCCAAGGACTGGAACGAGATGCTGCGGCGGCGATGACCGACCGGAACCTCACCAAGCGCAGTTCAACAATCTGCCAAAGGACGACCATCGAATAATCTGAAAACCCCACCATCAAACACCGTGCGCGCTCTCAGCAGAAGGGCGTCGACATGCGGCTCGGGCTCGACATCGCGTCCTACGCCGCCGA
>JAPOZD010000136.1 GCA_026706245.1 Alphaproteobacteria bacterium | reverse complement strand
CGTCCGGGCCGCCGCCGCCCGAGGTCGGCGAGGCGGTCGGCCGGTTCGTGCGCGGCCCCATCGCGCGGATGACGCCCGTTTCCGCCCTGCTGCTCCGCCTGCTCGGGACATGACACCGGACCTGCCGAGACTGGCGCCGGGCGAGGTCTGGCTCGTGGGCGCGGGGCCCGGCGACCCCGGCCTGCTCACCCTGCTCGGCGCCCGCGCGCTCGAAGATGCCGATGTCGTGGTCCATGACGCGCTGGTCGATCCCGGCGTGCTGGCGCTGGCGCGTGCGGACACGCAGATCGTCCATGCCGGCAAGCGCGGCGGCCGGCCCTCGCCCTGCCAGCCGGACATTTCCGCGCGCCTCGTCGCCGAGGCGAAGGCGGGCCGGCGCGTGCTGCGGCTCAAGGGCGGCGACCCGTTCGTCTTCGGGCGCGGCGGCGAGGAGGCGCTGGCGCTGGCGGCGGCGGGCGTGCCCTTCCGCATCGTGCCGGGGGTGACGGCCGGCATTGGCGGGCTTGCCTATGCCGGCATCCCCGCGACGCACCGGGACACGAACTCCGCCGTCACCTTCGTCTCCGGCCATGCCGCGCCGGAGGAGAGCGGCCTCGACTGGGAGGCGCTGGCCAGGGGGGCGCCGGCGCTGGTGTTCTACATGGCGCTCCGGCGGATCGGCGCGATCGCCGGGCGCCTGATGGCCCACGGCCGCCCGCCGGACGAGCCCGCCGTCATCGTCAGCCACGCCGCCACCCCCCGCCAGCATGTCATCGAGACCACGCTCGCCGGCCTCGGCGACGCAGCGCAGCGGGCCGAGCCCCCCGCCGTCATAGCGCTTGGCCCCATAACCGCGCTGCGCCCCCGCCTCGACTGGCTCGGCCGGCTGGGAAAGGCGTGAGCGGGACCTTCCGAACGGCCCCGCGTCAGCGCCTGCGGGCCACCAGTCTCATGCCGCCGAGATTGCCGCCCTGGAAGAGGGCGGCGATGCTGGAATAGAAGTCGTCGAGCCCGGCGAACACCTCTTCGCCGTGAAGCGCTGTCTCGCACTCGCGGCCGGCGCGCCAGGACCGCGCGCGCTCCGTGACATGGTCCGTCCAGAAGACCGTCACGTCCTCGATTTCGACCCCGGCGAAGCCCGCGCCGGCGAGGTCGCGGCGAAGCTCCTTGAGGCGCGGCAGGTCGCGGCAATAGACCTTGTCGGCGAGCGTCCCGCGTTCCGCGTCCGTCAGCGTCCCGCGCTCGAAATAGTCCTCGACATACATCGCCCCGCCCGGGCGGAGCGCCTCGAAGCAGCGGCGGTAGAGGCGCGCGCGGTCGGGGATGTGCAGGAACACGAGCCAGGCGAAGAGCGCGTCGAAGCCACCGGCCTCGGACGCGCCCTCCAGAATATCGCCCTGCCGGTGGCTCACAAGGTCCGTGAGGCCGGCCCGCGCGGTGAGACGGGCTGCGACCTCATGCACGTCCGGCTGGAGCTCGAGCGCGGTGACCGTGCAGCCCGCCCGGTCGGCGATGATGCGCGCGGGCCCGCCGAGCCCGGAGCCGACATCGAGCGCCCGGTGGTGCGGCGCGAGCGCGAGCCGGGCGATCCCCTCCTCCACCGCGGCCACGCCGTCATAGTGGTACTGGTCGAAGCGG
Source organism: Alphaproteobacteria bacterium (assembly GCA_026706245.1). Taxonomy (GTDB): domain Bacteria; phylum Pseudomonadota; class Alphaproteobacteria; order Bin95; family Bin95; genus Bin95. Next base: position 2,750 of record JAPOZD010000136.1, on the reverse strand, counting down.
GAGAGCACATCCAGCGGAATCGGGCCGTCCTCCGCGATCCCGGCGTCGCGAAGCTGCGCATAGACCCGCTCCACGCGCGAATAGAGCTTCATGCTCTTGATGGCCTGCCCGCTCATAGCCCCGCGCTCCGCTTCATCCCCGGGGCGCGAAGAGTGCGCGCCCGGCAGCCGGCATGCAACGGGGCGGGCCGGTTCCGGCACGAGAGAGGGCTTGCCCCTGCCCCTTTCCGGCGCGCCGTCCGGCCGCTATATCGGCCCCCATGACGGATTTCAATTCGGTGCTTCTCGGGATTGCGGTCGTGGCGAGCGCGCTGGCCTTTGGCGGCATGGTGACCTTCACCGGCTTCTTCGCGCCGATGGTGTTCCGCAAGCTCGACAAGCCGGTCGCCGACGCCTTCATGCGCGACGCCTTCGGCCCCTACTACATGTTCATGGCGGTGGTCTCGGGCATCGCGGCGGTGGCGGCAGTCGCGGTGCAGCCCTGGGATGCGGCGATCATGGCAATGGTCGCGGCAGCCTTCGTCGCTTCGCGCTATGTGACCATGCCGCAGACCCAGCGCCTGTTCGACGCCCGCGAGCGCGGCGAATACGGCGCGGCGGACGAGTTCACCCGCGCCCACAAGCGCGCCGCCTTCGTCAACATGATCCAGCTGGTCGCCGTGCTGGCGGCGCTGCTGCGACTGGCGCTCTGAGCCGCCGCCCGCGCCCATGCGCAGGAGCCTGCAAACCGGCCTGCTGGTCTGCGGCGCCGTTGTCGCGGCGCTGGCCGGCTACTGGCTGTGGTGGGCGCTGGAAGGCGGGCCGCAGGAGGGCCGGCCGGCAGTCGGCGGGCCGTTCGAGCTCATCGACGGCGACGGGCGGACGGTGACGGAGCGAGACTTCCACGGCCGGCACATGCTGGTCTATTTCGGCTTCACCTTCTGCCCCGACGTGTGCCCGACCACGCTGTTCAGCGCGAGCGCGGCGCTGGAGGAGATCGGCCCGGCGCTCGCCTCGAAGGTGCGGCTCGTCTTCGTCTCCATCGACCCCGAGCGCGACACGCCCGAAGTCGTGAAGGACTATGCGGCCCACTTCCACCCCGGCACGGTGGGCCTGACCGGCACGCCCGAGCAGGTAGCCACCGCCGCCCGCGCCTTCCGCATCTACTACCGCAAGGCCGCGCCGGAGGAGGACGGCTCTTACCTGGTGGACCACTCCTCAATCCTGTTCCTGATGGACGGGGAGGGGCGCTATGTCACCCATTTCGGCCATGAGGCGACGGCGGACGACATGGCGGCGGCGTTGAAGCGCCTGCTGTGAAGGGGGTCATCCTAGCCGCCCCGGCCTCGGGCAGCGGCAAGACGACGGTCGCGACGGGCCTCGTCCGCGCGCTCCGCCGGCAGGGCCTCGCCGTGCAGCCCTACAAGGCGGGGCCGGATTATATCGACGCCGGTTTCCTCGCCGCCGCGGCCGGGCGGCCCTGCCTGAACCTCGATCCCTGGGCGATGCGCCCGGAAACGCTGACGGCGGCGCTTGACAAACACGCGGACATCGCCGTGGCGGAGGGCGTGATGGGCCTCTTCGACGGGCCGGAGGGCGGCGGCGGCTCGACGGCCGACCTCGCCGCGCTCACCGGCTGGCCGGTCGTGCTGGTCGTGGACTGCGCGCGCCAGGGTCAGTCGGTCGCCGCGCTGCTGGAGGGGTTCGCCGGCCATCGCGGCGATATCCGCATCGCCGGCGCGGTGCTGAACCGGGTCGCCGGCGCACGGCACGAGGCGCTGCTGCGCGAGCGGGCGGGCGCCGTGCCGATCCTGGCGGCGCTCCCCCGCGATCCAGGGCTCGCCCTGCCCTCGCGCCATCTGGGGCTGGTGCAGGCGGCGGAACATGCCGCGCTCGAAGACTGGCTGGAACGCGCGGCGGACCTGTCCCCGGCGGCGGCGATGCCCTTCGGCCCGCTCAACCTGCCGGCGACAGGAGGCGCGGACGGTGCGCCGCTGCCGCCGCCCGGCCAACGGATCGCGGTCGCGCGCGACGAGGCCTTCGCGTTTGCCTACGAGCATGTGCTGGCCGGCTGGCGGCGCGCCGGGGCGGAGATCGCCTTCTTCTCACCGCTCGCCGACGAGGCGCCGGAGGGCGACGCCGTGTTTCTGCCGGGCGGTTATCCGGAGCTCCATGCCGGGCGCCTCGCGGCGGCGGACAATTTCATGGCCGCGCTCCGCTGCCATGAGGGGCCGGTTTACGGCGAGTGCGGCGGATACATGGTGCTGGGCGAGGGGCTGGAGGATGCCGACGGCAAGCGTCACGCCATGGCGGGCCTCCTGCCGCTCGAGACGAGCTTCGCCGGGCCCGCCCGCCGGCTCGGCTACCGCCGCCTCGAGGCCAGGGGCGGCGGTTTCCCGCCGGGCCGGGCCTTCCGGGGCCACGAGTTCCACTACGCGCGCGCGCTCCGCGAAGGCCCGGGCGAGGCGCTGTTCGAGACGGCGGACGCGCAGGGGCGCCCGCTCGGCCCCGCCGGCCTCCGGTGCGGAAGGGTCGCCGGCTCCTTCATGCACCTGATTGACGGGGCCTGAGCGGGACTCAGTCGTCGTCCGGCGGCGGCGAGGCTACGGTCTTCTGGCTCAACAGGCCCCGGTAGATTTCGTTGTCGCCGATGACGCCGACCATGCGGCCGTCTTCCATCATCAGGACCGGCCGGCCGGTGCAGTGGCGCAGCTCAATCGAGACTGTGAAAGTATTTCAATGAATCCGAGATTGCGGCCCGCTCGCCCGTGC
>JAPOZD010000213.1 GCA_026706245.1 Alphaproteobacteria bacterium | reverse complement strand
GTTGATCGAGGCAAGGGGGCATTCCGGTTATCTGCTGCTGACCGCCGGCTTCTTCGTCTGCGGCTTCCATGTGCAGTTCATCGTGACGCACCTGCCGAATTTCATCTCGCAAAGCGGCCTGCCGGCCGATGTCGGCGGCTGGGCGATCGCGACCATCGGCATCTGTAACCTCATGGGCACTATCGCGGTGGGGTTCCTGGGCAGCCGGTACCGCAAGAAATACCTGTTGAGCGGCGTCTATGCCGTGCGCACGCTCATGTTCGCGGTCTATGCCTTCACGCCTGTCACGACGACAACGACACTCATCTTCGCCGCCGGACTCGGCCTAGCCTGGCTCAGCACGGTGCCGCTCACCTCGGCAATCATCGGGCAGATTTTCGGGACGCGCTATTTCGGCACCCTGTTCGGCATCGTCTTCCTCGGCCACCAGGCGGGCGCGTTCCTGGGCGCTTCGCTTGGCGGCTACCTGTTCGACCTGACGGGCAGCTATGACACGATCTGGCTCATCAATATCGGGCTCGGCGTCTTCGCCGCGATCATCCACCTGCCCATTGCCGACAAGCCTATCGAGCGCCCTTTGGCCCAGCCGGCATAACAGGAAAGTGATTGGCGGCCGGGGCGTTTCCCGCGCATGTGTTGCGTCAGGACGTGCAAAGGAGTGCATGGCATGCAGATCCTGAAAAGACGGGGCTGGGAGCTGCCTGAGAGCGAGGCGACGCCGGAAGCGGTATTCCGCGACAGGCGGAGGCTGATCCAGGCGGCCGCAGTCGGAAGCATCGCGGCCGCCGCGGGCCCGCTGGCGGCGCGGGCGGCTACGACCGAAGCCGACCCGACCGCCGACCTTTACCCCGGGCCGCGCAACCCCGCCTATACGCTCGACCGGCCGCTGACGCCGGAGAAGGTCGCGACCACCTACAACAACTTCTACGAGTTCGGCTCCAGCAAGGGCATCTGGAAGCGTGCGCGCGACAATCTGCGCATCCGCCCCTGGACCGTGCATCTCGACGGCGACGTGGAGCAACCCATCGAAATCGGGTTCGACGACCTGGTGCGCAAGATGGGTGTCGAGGAACGCCTCTACCGCCACCGCTGCGTCGAGGCCTGGGCGATGGCGGTGCCGTGGTCCGGTTTCCCGATGGCGAAGCTGGTCGAGTTCGCGAAGCCGCTGGCGAAAGCGAAATATGTCCGCATGGAGACCTTCAACGACCCGGACATGGCGTCGGGCCAGAAGGAGTTCTGGTATCCGTGGCCCTATGTCGAGGGCGTCACAATGGAAGAGGCCACCAACGAGCTCGCCTTCATCGTCACCGGCCTCTACGGCAAGCCGGTGCCGGCGCAGAACGGCGCGCCGCTGCGCTTGGCGCTGCCGTGGAAATACGGCTTCAAATCGATCAAGTCGATCGTCCGCTTCACCTTCACGGACGAGCGGCCCAAGAGCTTCTGGGAGAAGGTGCAGGGCCGCGAATACGGCTTCTGGGCCAATGTGAACCCGGAGGTGCCGCACCGGCGCTGGAGCCAGGCCACGGAGCGGATGATCGGCACTGACGAGCGCCGCAAGACCTTGCTCTACAACGGCTATGGCGCGTTCGTTGCCCATCTCTACGAAGGGATGGACCAAAGGAAGCTCTTCTACTGAGGACGGCTATTTCCCGTAGCGGCGGCGGAGCATGGCCATCGCGCCGCGGATGAACTGCGCCTCGCCGCCGCGGGGCCGGCCGGGCCGGTTCTCGCGGTTCCAGGCCATCATGTCCACATGCGCCCAGGGAACGCCCGGTTCGACGAAGCGCTCCAGGAAGAGCGCCGCCGTTATCGCGCCGGCAAGCGGCCCGTCGGACACATTGTTCATGTCCGCGACATCGCTGGACAGCAGCTTGCGGTAGGGCTGGAAGAGCGGCATCCGCCAGACCGGGTCCTGCTCCGCCTCGCATGCCTCCAGCAGCGCGGCGGCCGCGGCGTCGTCATTGCAGAAGAGCGCTGGCAGATCGGCGCCGAGCGCGGTCCGGGCGGCGCCGGTCAAGGTCGCGCAGTCGAGGATCAGGTCGGGCGATTCGCCGGAGGCTTCCGCCAGCGCATCGCAGAGGATGAGACGGCCTTCCGCGTCGGTATTGCCGATCTCGACCGTCAGCCCCTTGCGCGTGCGGATCACGTCCATGGGCCGCATGGCATTGCCGGAGACGCTGTTTTCGACCGCCGGCACCATCAGCCGGAGCCGGACGGGCAGGGCAGCCGACATCACCATATGCGCGAGCCCCAGCATGTTCGCTGCGCCGCCCATATCCTTCTTCATCAGCCTCATGCCGGCAGGGGGCTTGAGGTCGAGGCCGCCCGTGTCGAAGCACACGCCCTTGCCGACAAGCGTGAGTTTCGGCCGGTCTTCGTCTCCCCAGACGAGGTCGATCAGCCTTGGCGCAACCGCGGCGGCGCGGCCGACGGCATGGACGGTCGGATAGTTCCCGGCGAGCAGCTCATCGCCCACGATGGCCGAGACCCGCGCCCCGTGGCGGGTGCCGAGCTCCCGGACGGCGGCTTCCAGCCGCTCCGGCCCCATGTCGTTGGCAGGCGTGTTGATGAGGTCGCGCACCATCGCCTGCGCTTCGACCGTCGCCAGCGCGGCGTTCCGGTCCGCATTCGCGGGCCAGACGAGGCTCGCATGGCTGCGGCTCTTGCTGTCGGAATAGGCATCGAAGGCGTAGCAGCCGAGCCCCCAGGCTGTCGCCGCCCGTGTCGCTTCCGCAGCGTCGAGATCGTTCTCGATGCGGAACGCGCCGCTGCGGAGCTTATGGGGCAGACCGCCCGGGGCCCACATGTCGCCGGGCCCGTCCGAGCCGGCGAGCACGCGGGTCGGCCTGCCGTCCGCATCCGGAAGCACCAGCGCGCTGCCGGCTTCCGCCTCGAAGCCGTTGGCGGCCACCCAATTGCGCGTGGCGGATCCGGCGTTGTCGAGCCAGCCTTGCAGACCCTCCTTGTCCAGGATGAGGACGGGGACGGCATCGGCCGCGTCGGCGAGAAAGATGTCGGTCACGGGTCGTTCGTCTCCTGCCGGCTCAGAATTCGTAGCGCTCGTCGGTGAGCAGGGCGTCTAGTCCCGGGTCGTCCTCGCCGGGCACATGGACGACGGTGTAGGTGAAATCGTCGCGGTCGAGCGGCATGGTGGCGTCGAGACCGAGCTTGTCCGAGACGCCGTTGTCCGCCGAGGGGTCGAGCTTCGAGCCCTGGGCGCGCGGAACGACGAACAGATCGCGCGCGGCCTGAAAGCGCGTCGCCACTGCCCATTCCACCGCCGTCGGGTCGTGGACATCGACATCGTCATCCACCACCGTCACCTGCTTCACATCGGCATGGGCGGCGAACGTGGCCATGATGACATTGCGCCCCTGGCCCTCTTGCGTCTTCCGCAGCTTCACATAGAGGTGGTAGCGGCAGACGCCGCCGCGCGAGAGATGCACGTCGAGCACGGTCGGGCAGGTGCGCTGCAGATGCGCCGCGATGGTGGCCTCGCGCGGGATGGCGCCGAGCAACAGGTGCTCCATCGCCGCCGGCACGATGGTATGGAAGACGGGGTTCGCGCGCGTCGTGACCGCCTGCACCTCGATGGCCGGGTGCTCGCCGGCGGGCCCGTAATATTGCGGGAACTCGCCGAACGGTCCTTCGGTCTCGCGCACGCCCGGCAACAGGCGCCCCTCGATGACGATCTCGGCGCCGGCGGGCACGCGCACCTCGTTGGTTGCGCATTTCACCACGTCCAGCGGCGCGCCGTGGAGCGCGCCGGCGACCTCCAGCTCGTCATGGTCGATGGGCAGGATCGCCTGGCTGGCGAGCAGGGTCAGCGGGTCGACGCCGACCGCAACGGCTACATCGAGCGGTTCCCCGGCCGCTTCGGCGGCGGCGAAGAAATGATGCAGGTCCCGCGGCAGGATGAGGATGCCCATGCGCCTCGGCCCGGTGATCTGGAGGCGGTTGATCGAGACGTTCTGGATGCCTGTCCCCGGGTTGCGCGCGATAACGAGCCCGGCGGAGATATAGGCCCCGGCGTCGAGCGCATTGTGCTTCGGGATCGGAAGGGCGGCGGTGAGGTCGGGGCTGCGGTCGATGCGTTCCTGGCAGGGGGCGTCGGCCACCTCCCGCCAGGGAAGCGGCTGCTCTGCGGCGGCGCGGAAGCGGTCGAGCACCGCGCCGGGCTCGACGCCCATCGCCTCGGCAATCCAGCCCCGGTCCGAAACGAGGCCCGAGACCACCGGAATCTCGTGGCGGCGGCCGTCGAGGCCGAGCGGAGCCGGGAAGAGCACGGCCTTGCGCGCATCCCACCGCTTGGCGAGCGCGGCGAGGGTGAAGTCCAGCGAAATCCCCGGCCGGGCGACGGCGAGCCGG
>JAPOZD010000370.1 GCA_026706245.1 Alphaproteobacteria bacterium | reverse complement strand
TGACGGCGGCGGCCTCGAACTGCACAACCGGCTCTTCCAAGAGGTTCTGGACCGCGATGTTGTCGTCTTTCCGATCTCGCCGGTGGGCAACCAGCCGCTCGGCTGGTTCAACCGCGAGGTAAAGAGCTGGGAGGACCTCGCCACGATCAAGTGCAGGGCGACCGGCATCACCGGCGAGGTCATGTCGAAATCGGGCATGAAGACCGTCAACATGTCCGGCGGCGAAATCCTGCCTGCCGTTGAGCGCGGCATCATCGACTGCGCCGAGTGGGCGGGTCCGGCCGCCGACATCGACATGGGCTTCTACCAGATCCTGAAGCACTACTACCTGCCGTCCGCGCACGAGCCGGCGACGCTGATCGAACTCATCATCAACGGCGATGTGTGGCGCTCGCTGCCGAAGGACATCCAGGAGATCATGAAGTCGGTGAGCTGGGAGGCGACGCTCTGGCAGGTGATCCAGACGCACAGGCTCAACGCCGTGGCGATCAAGAAGCTGAAGGAAGCCGGCGTCAAGTTCCACAAGACCCCGGACAGTATCCTCGACGGCCAGATGAAGGCCTGGGAGGAGATCCGCGACAAGGCGATCGCAGAAAATCCCTTCTTCGCCGAGGTGATCGAATCCCAACGCGTCTATGCCGCGGAGATCGTTCCTGCGCGGCAGTTCTCGCAGGTCGATTACGACTGGCTGGCGGACTACTACTGGAAGAAGTAGCGGCGACAGCCTGACGGGCCGCCCGCCTCCCGCTCCGGCGGGAGGCGGGCGGCTTCGTCCGGTTCGGTCCGGACCCGCTTAATTCCCGCATGGAGGCAGGCCCATGAAGGCCGTGGTGTTTCTTGGCGACCGCCAGCTCGAATTCATGGAGTTTCCCGACCCCGCGCCCGGTCCCGGCGAAGCGGTGATCGAGATCAAGGCTTCGGGCATGTGCGGCAGCGACCTGAAGATGTACCGGGCCAAGGGCGGGGCGGCGGCGCTGGGCCTCGGCGGCCCTGGCGGCCCGGTGATCGCCGGGCACGAACCCTGCGGCGTGGTGGCGGCCGTCGGCGAAGGCGTGCCGGAAGCGCTCGCCAAGACGGGCGACCGGGTGATGGACCACCACTACGACGGCTGCGGGGTGTGCAAGCATTGCCGGCAGGGCTGGTCGCAGATGTGCCTCGAAGGCACCACCGTATTCGGTGCGACCGGGCACGGCGCGCATGCTTCCTACATGAAGGTGCCGGCGCACACGCTAGTGAAGCTGCCGGACGAACTTTCCTACAAGACCGGCGCCGCGATCTCCTGCGGCACGGGCACCGCCTACGGCGCGCTGAAGCGCCTGGCGCTAGCGGGCGACGAGACAATTGCGATCTTCGGCCAGGGCCCGGTCGGGCTGAGCGCCACGCAGCTTGCCAAGGCGATGGGCGCGCGCGTGATCGCGCTCGACATCGGCGAGGAGCGGCGCGACCTTGCGCACGCGTTCGGCGCCGACGAGGTGGTCGATCCGCGCTCCAACGATGTCGTGCAGGCCATCCGCGACCTGACCGACGGCGAAGGCGCGCAGAAATCGCTGGATTGCAGCTCCAGTCCGGAAGCGCGCCGGGACGCCGTGCGCTGCGTCAGAAGCTGGGGCACGGCCTGCTTTGTCGGCGAAGGCGGCGACGTCACCATCGACGTTTCAACCGACATGCTGCGCCGCCAGGTGACCGTGGTCGGGTCCTGGACCTTCTCCAAGAACGGCCAGGCCGAATGCGCGCGCTTCGTCGCCGAGCGCGGGATCGATGTGGACGCGCTGTTCACACATGAGTTCGCGCTCGACCAGGCCGACGAGGCTTACAAGCTCTTCGACACCCAGACGACCGGCAAAGGCGTATTCCTGATGTAACGGCCGGCGCCGGAACAGCCGGCGCGGGTTCCGCCAATACGAGAGGGAACGAGGCTGCGATGAACGAAACGGTTGAAATGTGGATGCGCCGCATCGTCGGATTCGTCGACGCCGTGTCCGACTGGATCGGCGGCTGGATTCTTGCGTTTCTGGCGCTGCCGCTGCTGTATGTCGTCTGCCACGAGGTGATCTCGCGCTATGTGTTCAATGCGCCGACCAATTGGGCGTTCGAGCTCACCTTCATGACTTACGGCGCCTTCTTCATGCTGGGCGCCGGCTACACCCTGCTCAAGGGCGGGCATGTGCGCACGGATATCTTTTACAATAACTGGTCGTTCCGCACCCGCGGCATCATCGACACGACGCTCTACATCATCGCCTTCTTCCCCGGCATGATCTTCTTCTTCATCGTCGGCTGGGAAGAAATGCTCCACGCCTACAACACCGCCGAACGGTCGGACATGACACCGTGGGGGCCGTCGATTGTGCCGTTCAAGGCGACGATCCCGGCCTCGGCGGCGCTGCTCTTGTTCCAGGGCGTCTCGGAACTCTGCAAGAGCTTCTACGCCATGGTGGAAAACAAGCCGCTCCTTGAGGATGCAGAGCTGATAGGGAGCGAAGTATGAGCACTGACATTCTCGGCCTGGTCCTGCTCTGCTCGCTCATCGCAGGCATCTTCGTCGGCTTCCCTATCGCCTTCACGCTGATCATCCTGGCGACCGGTTTCGGCTATGCCGTCTTCGGCGATTCGGTCTTCTACCAGATGTATTTCCAGACCCTGGGCATCATGAAGGCAAGCGAGCTCGCCGCAGCGCCGCTGTTCATTTTCATGGGCCACATTCTGGAACGCGCCGGGTTGATGGCGCGGCTCTTCCGATCGTTCCAATTCATATTGGCCCCGGTGCGGGGCTCGCTCTATCTGGGCGTTCTCGGCACCGCGACGCTCTTCGCCACGGCGACCGGCATCATCGGCGCGTCGATCACCGTGATGGGCATGATGGCGGCGCCGGCCATGACCCGCGCCGGCTACGATCCGCGCATGTCTGCCGGCGTCATAGCCGCCGGCGGCTGCCTCGGCATCCTCATCCCGCCGAGCGTCATGCTTCTGGTCATGGGCCCCATCATCGGCGTCTCGGTGATCGACCTGTTTGCAGCCGCGCTCATTCCGGGCCTGATCCTGGCCGGCCTCTATGTCGGCTACGCGATGATCCGGTCGTTCCTGAATCCGGAGCTCGGGCCGCCGTTGCCGCCCGAGCTGCGGGCGAATTCATTCGGAGAGATCCTTCGCGAGTTCTTCTCGGGCATCGTGCCGCTGGCCGTCATCATGTTCTCGGCCCTTGGCAGCATCATCGTCGGCATCGCAACGCCGACGGAGGCCGCGGGCATGGGCGCGCTCGGCGCAACGCTGCTGACCGTAGCCTATCGCCGGTTGACCTGGCGCATCCTGCTCGACGCCTGCCGGCACACGCTCACGACTACGAGCCTGGTGCTGTTCCTGGCCGTCGCCTCCAACATCTACGGCGCGGTGTTCACCCGGCTCGGCACGGGCAACCTGCTGACCAACTTCATGCTCGGGCTGCCCGTGGACCCGCTCGTGCTGCTCGCCATCCTGATGGTGGTGATCTTCATCCTTGGGTGGCCGCTCGAATGGCCGGCGGTGGTATTCATCTTCCTGCCGGTCTTCGTGCCCGTGGTGCAGAAACTCAACTTCGACCTCGTCTGGTTCAGCACGCTCGTGGCCGTCAACCTGCAAACGGCGTTCCTGTCGCCGCCCGTTGCGATGGCCGCATACTATTTACGCGCCGTGGCGCCACACTGGACGCTCGGCGACATCTACCGGGGGATGGCGGCCTTCATGGGGTTGCAGGTGATCGGCCTGGCGATCGTGTTCTTCTTCCCCGGAACCGCGACCTGGCTACCGAGCGTCCTGTTCGACCGCTAGCGTCCTGACCTGTTGACCGTTCGCCCCGCCCCGCCCCGCCCCGCTTGCGCCGGGGCGGGGCGGCGGCAATACTCGGCCGCGGACGAGAAGGAAGCGGGAAGGTCCCATATGAAGCATCTGTGGTTCCACCTCATGCCCTATACCGAGCTGCCGGACGATTTCCGGGAGCAGAACCCGTCGGTCTGGGTCGATATCCATTCGCGCCTCTTCGACCCCGAGCGCGCGCACTACATGTACAACGACTTCATGGACGAGATGGAGTTCGCGGCGGAAGTCGGCTTCGACGCCGTGTGCTGCAACGAGCACCACTCCAACGGCTACGGGCTCATGCCCTCGCCCAACCTGATCGCGTCGGCGCTCGCGCGCCGTGCCAACCCCGACACCGCGCTCTGCGTCATGGGCAACAGCCTGGCGCTCTACAACCCGCCGACCCGCGTCGCGGAAGAGTTCGCGATGATCGACTGCATCTCGGGCGGACGGCTGATCGCGGGCTTCCCCGTGGGCTCGCCGATGGACACCTGCTACGCCTACGGCCAGAATCCCAGCCTTCTCCGCGAGCGCTATCTCGAGGCCCAC